>JAMCZD010000203.1 GCA_023473405.1 Candidatus Omnitrophota bacterium | reverse complement strand
GCCGCCCTCGATAGTCATCCAACCGTTATACCCAACCTCATCGAGGGCATTCCGGACAACCGGCCAGCGGACGTCTCCATCGCGGATATTGACGAATTGTCCTTCGCCATTCGGGTCGTTCCGGTTGAGTTTGAAGTCCTTGACATGGCACTTCACGATCAGGTCGCCCAGGGTAAGAATCCACTCCTCGGGCCGGGCGTATTTGACGTGGTTGCCGATGTCGAAATAGGCCTTAACCCACGGGCTTTGGAATGACGCGACAAAGTTTTTAAAGATCGCCGGCTGGACCCAGAGGTTGTTCCAGACGTTCTCGAGGGCGATGATGACGCCGGTCTCCTCGGCCAATGGAATCAGGCGTTTGACCGCTTCTCTTGAGGTGTCGGTGGCATTGTTGTGGGCCTTTATATAATCGGCGTAAGGGGCGTTATCCCCATAAACCACCCTCGAGATGTGCCCGTTCGACTCATCGAACTCGATCTGAAACTCCCATGGCCGCGGCATTTTCATTCCCCCAATCCGGCACGGCACCAGCAGGACCGCAACTGCCCCGAAGGCGTGCGCCGCGCGCAATGCGGCCTCGGTGGTCGCATACGAGGCGTCGAACTTGGACTGGTCCGGGCTGTTGAACTCGGCCCAACCGCGCAGCACCGAGTGGATTTTCATGCCGACTTTCTCGGCCGTTTCCCGGCATTTCTCCGCCTCGCCAGGGCTCAGAACGCCAGCCTCGACCCCGTCGAAACCGGCCTCTTTATATTTCTCGAGGATGGCCTCGGTTGGCCGGTCGACGATCAGCGCTTTGTGCAGTCTCGTCTTAAAACTCGCCTCAGCCGCCTGCGCCTTGCGCGTGCCCGGCCCCAGGCCAAGGCTCAGTCCGGCTATTAAACCGGTGGAGGCGGCGAGAAACTCACGGCGATTGAAATTGTAGTTCATGGGTATTGATAGTGATGAGAATTCGGGATTTGGCAATGGCGAATTCCTCAGCGGGGAGTAACGCGTTCGGTTTTCCGTCAAATCCAAAAAAGGACTCTCCATGGCCAATTACCATTCACTATGGGCCGGCCTGGTTTCCGGCTGCCTGCTATTGGGCCAGGGCTTAACCGCCCCGGCCCTGCTTGGCCCCAAACCGGCCGAAAACACAAAAATCCAGACCCTCGAGCTCCGGCTTCAAAAACTCGAGGAACAGGTCGCATCACTCCGTTCAAGGGTGGCGCGGCTCGAATCCAAGCCAAGCGCCCCCATCGTCACCATCCAGCCTTCAATTGGACGGGGGCCCGAAGCCATGCCGCCGGCGTCCAAGCCATTCCAGTTCAACGGCCTGACTTATTATTTTATTCCGCTGGCGGAGGACAGCCTTCGGACTCCTCTCTCCATCCCGCGGCGGGCGAAATAGAGCCCGGTCAGGTTTCTTCGGGCGAAAACCAGAGGGCGATTTCGTTCCGCGCCGAGTCCACTGAGTCCGCCGCATGAACCAGGTTGAACAAGGATCGATTCTGCGCGTCAGCCAGGCTGATGGTATCCGAACTGAAATCACCGCGGATGGTGCCGGGCGGCGCCGAACTAGGCTCGGTTGGACCAACCAAGGCGCGTGCCTTTTGCACCGCATTGGCGCCGGCTAGGACGACGGCTATGACCGGTTTATTGGCCATGTACCGAACGTTTCTCTGAAAGGCGCGCGGGTTCCGCTCTTTTAGATCGGCGTAGTGCTGTTCCATTTGGCTGCGCGACGGGAGGCGATACTCGAGGTTCACGATCCGCAGGTTCGCCACTTCAAATCGAGCCAGAATCACACCCGCCAAACCCCGCTCGAGGGCATCCGACTTCAGCAAGATCAACGTTTTCTCCATAAATAAATGTGTAATTATGTTCCATTATTCTTCCTTTCTCAAGAAAAGCCTGGTCATCGCGGGAAGTCGCAAGGAGAGGAAGGTTTGAAAAAAGAGGCTTGTCCAGCGCCTTGTTTTTGGGCTTGTTCCCAATGCCCAGCCCCCTACCCTGTGGTCCATCACTTTGTCTTTCACTTCGTCGAGTTGCTGGATTTTCGACAAAGTGGAAGACGAAGTGGATGGAATTGAGGTTTAGGGGGCTTGCCTAGCTATTGCCTCCAATTACTTCGCGCCAATAGTGCCCTTCGCAAGATACTCTATCGGAATACCCACATCAGAAATGGGTATATCAGCCACCAGATCAGCAAAAGCAGGATCAACGGACTCAGGTCGAGCCCGACCGGCGCGGACCGGAAGAACCGGATTGGGCGGATGTAGCGCCGAATGGGATTCAGGAAGTGATCGTAGAGCTGGTTCAGTCGTCTTTGAATTGCAAAGAGCGAAGGAGGATTGAGCCAGTTCAAGACGATAGTGGCGAACAAACCGAGCTCGAACAGCTTGATCACCAGGTCCAGAATCCAACGGATCGTCTCGCGCATGGGCTAGTGTTCCGGGTTAATCGTTTGATCGACACCATTTGCCGGCTTCGACAATGGATCAGCCAGGAATGCCTTTTGGCACGGGGGGCAAAGGTCGAATTGGCGCTCGACGTAGACCTCACGCATTAATTCTTCCTCGGTCAGTTCATCGCATTGCTCCAGGAGGCATTGGATTTCGAGCGTGTGATCACGGGCCAGGTCTTCGAAGGTAATGGACAAGGGATCGTAGGCGGCGAACACCTGGATTTTGGCGACATAGCGCAATTGATTGGGCTCGATGGGCCGGCCACAACGGTCGCATGATCGAATCATCATAGGTATCCATATTACTGCAATTGTTGCGGCTTGAACAAGCAAGGGATTTCTCTTAAGAATGCCCGAACTAAAGTCAACGATGAGAACGCTTGCTCTGACCGGGTTAAGGAAGTTTGAGTTGGTCGAGTCACCCGCGCCGGCCATTCGAGGGGACACCGATGTCCTGCTGAAAATCGAAAGAGTCGGCATCTGCGGTTCGGATGTTCATTATTTTGAAACTGGCCGTATCGGGGCGCG
>JAMCZD010000345.1 GCA_023473405.1 Candidatus Omnitrophota bacterium | reverse complement strand
CCATCAGCATGCGCAGGCGAAGAAGGCCTCCGTCAAGGAGAATGCCGATACCGAGCTTTTCTCCGCCATAGAGAAAATCAGGGGAGGGAGGATGTACTTCTCGCCCTCCCTCTCCGAGGACCTGCTCGAAGGGTGGCCGGATTTGGGCCAGGCCGGGGGGAGTTGCTGACGCTCCGTGAGAGGCAGGTTCTGAACCTGATCGCGGAAGGGAAAACCTCCAGGGAGATCGCGGACGTTCTCTTTATCAGCCCGCGCACCGCAGACCGCCATCGTGCGAACATTATGGAAAAACTGAAGGTGAAGAAGACCGCCGACCTTCCCGGGCGATGCGACCGCATATTCCACAATCCAGGCGACTTCCATGTCTTTTACCTCTATCGGCCAGACCACGCCTCTGCTGTTGGATTTCCAGCCGAAGTCGCTCATCGAGGATTTCCAGATGGATTATGGCCGCATGAACGCTACGATCGGGATCGAAATGCCTCATACCAACGTCACGAACCAGACCTCGATCATCCAGGGCTTTATCGATCCTCCGACCGAGGTGGTCCAGGTGACGGTCCCCGCCTCAACCCCCATAGGGACCGCAGGCGACGGCACGCAGATATGGAAGATCACGCACAATGGCGTGGATACCCATTCCATTCACGTGCACATGTTCAACATCCAGCTGATCAACCGTGTCGGCTGGGATGGGGCGATCAAGCCGCCCGATGCGAACGAGCTCGGATGGAAAGACACCGTCCGGATGAACCCGTTGGAAGATGTTATCGTGGCCCTGAGGCCGATGCCTCTGACTCTCCCCTTCCTGGTTCCGAACAGCATCCGTCAGCTCGACGTGACGAGACCGCTCGGCTCGACTGTGGGATTCATAAACGTAAAGCCGCAAGCGCTCCCGGTTACCGTCACGAACGAACTCACCAACTTCGGCTGGGAGTATGTCTGGCATTGCCACCTTCTCGGGCATGAAGAGAACGACATGATGCGCAATATTGCGATTGCAGTCCCGCCCGAGACGCCGTCGAACCTGACTGCCGTGGCGGCAGCAGGGAACGTGGACCTCACCTGGATCGACAACTCCGCCAGCGCAACGGGGTTCACTATCCAGAGGGCGACGGATAACGCCTTCACGCAGAACCTGATCACGTTCACGACCGGACCGAGCACAGGGCCCGGATCGACCGTAGCTTATACCGATACGACGGCAGGACCGACCCCTGCTTTCTACTATCAGGTCCAGGCATTTAACGCCGTCGGCAGCCTGGTGAGCGGCTATCCGACGATTACGACCACCTCCGGCTGGTCCAACATAGCCCAGGTAGGGTCAGGCCCGGCTATCGGAGTGACGCCCGCTTCGCTTGCATTCGGAAACCAGATAGTCGCTACGACGAGCGCTCCTCAGACACTGACCGTGTCCAACTCAGGCGGCGCTCCGCTGACGATCAACAGCATCACGATCACAGGCGCGAACTTCACCGACTTCGCGCAGACGAACGCGTGCGGCGCGAGCCTGGCGGGAGGCGCGAACTGTACGATCAGCGTGACCTTTACGCCGATGACTGCCGGCGCACGGACCGCAAACCTGAGCATCGGCACGAGCGACCCGCTCAATCCGACGCTGACGGTTGCTCTGAGCGGCTCAGGACAGTGGATCATCGTCGTTTTCCCCAAAGGCGGCGAAGTCCTGAATACCGGCAGTGCACAGACGATCCAGTGGACTTACACCGGAAACCCGGGACGATATGTGGCGATCACACTTCTTAAGGGAGGCGCGCCCTATGCAACCCTGGCGCGCTATGTATCGACCGGGTCAGGCGGCGCGGGTCAACGCGGCTGGACAGTCGGCAATTTCCCGACAGGCGCCGATTACCATATACAGGTTATCAGCATGTCCAACCCCGCATTGACCGGCATGAGCGCCGGAATGTTTACGATTCAGGGCGGCGCAGCCGTCTGCACGTACTCAGTAACTCCTCTGAACCCCTCCTTCGGGGCGACGGGCGGCACGGCCAGCCTGAATGTAACAACGACTGCGGGATGCGCATGGATCGCAACGAGCAATGACGCATGGATCACCATGACTTCGGGAAGCAGCGGCACCGGTTCGGGGACAGTGTTATACACAGTCTCTCCGAACACTTCTGCGAATCCGAGGAGCGGGACCATGACCGTTGCCGGGCGGATAGTCACAGTCAGCCAAGCAGGGACCTCGGGATGCGTGGGTCCGTTCAGCATCTCAGGTATTGTCAGGAATCTGCGTGGCCTGCCGGAAAAGAGTGTCAGGATCGTCCTTTCCGGTACTGGGTATCCGACGCAGGACAACAGCACGCAGGACAACGGCGCATACTCGTTCAACAATGTGCCGAACGGCACCTACACACTGACTCCTTCTAGGAGCGGGATTCGATTCACGCCCGTGAACCAGACTGTGACCGTCAACTGTGGGAACGTGACTGGCGTGAATTTCACGGCACAGACTTACTACTAATCCTTTAGGAAAGGAGTTGAAATGAAAGGCCGGGGGCGATGGCCCCCGGCCTTTTTTGTTTGTGTCAGGAGAGGCATCCGGCGGAACAGCGTCTCCGGGCGGTGCTGCGTATCTTTGACGGTAAGTCTTAGGCCGGGGATTGAGTTGCATTACTGAAATTGATTGTGTTATCTTGAACGGTACCATGCTTCCTTCAAGAAGCGAATATGGATGCCGGCGTTCAACTGCAGTGAAGAAAGCAGCGGGGGGAATATTCTTGTATAGCTGCCTGACAAAAGAGTTCTCGCGCGTATCGTCAGGAGATTTCGCAAAGGAGAAAAGCGTATGAAAAGGTTATTCAGCGTATTTCGGGGGATGGTGCTTTTTGGGGTTTTCGCATTCGTCTTTTTTGCAGGGACGAATAGCGCCTTCGGCGCCGGTTCGATCACGGTCACCTCGCCCAACGGGGGAGAGAGCTGGGCGGCGGGCAGTACCCAGACGATCACCTGGAGCTACAC
>JAMCZD010000222.1 GCA_023473405.1 Candidatus Omnitrophota bacterium | reverse complement strand
TTTTCAGTTCCCTGCACTGCGCTTATGCGGACAGCACCGTGGTTTTCAACGAAATCATGTACCACCCCGCCACCAACGAAGCCGCCATGGAATGGGTAGAACTCTATAACCAAATGGCGGTGGACATGGACCTGTCGGGATGGTCGATCGAGGGAGGAATTCAATATGTTTTTCCCGAGGGAACGGTTCTGGCGGGCGGCGGTTACCTGATCGTGGCGAGTTCGCCCGATACGCTGGCCACCAATCTCGTTTCGACCAATATCTATGGCCCGTTCGTTGGCCGGTTCGACAATGCCGGTGAACGCCTCGAACTGCGGAACAATAACCATCGTCTCATGGACGAGGTGAGCTATAAAGACTCCGATGAATGGCCCGTGGCCGCCGATGGCGCCGGCGTGTCCCTGGCCAAACTAGATCCCAATGCCGCCAGTGACCTGGCGGAGAATTGGACCACCAGCAGCCGAATGGGCGGCACACCCTGCGCCCCCAATTTCCCCGCGCCGAGCGATTCCAACCTGCCTGCCGGCCTGGTCTCATTTTGGAATTTTGACGAGACCAACGGCCCGGTGATCGACCTGGTGAACGGGATTTCGGGCACGTTGGATTCAGGGGTGACGCGCCGGACGGGAATCATCGGCCCCGGGGCGGTGACTATTCATTCCTCGAGCGATGCCTGCATCAATTTGGACCCGGCCCTGGGTGGCGCGTTTTCTTCGGCCGATGGGATCGCGGTCGAGGCCCTGGTCATGCCGGCGTGGAACGGCAATGGCCGCGCCACGCTCTTTCGCAAGGCGGAGACGACAGACGCGGGCCTGGTGGCCTATTGGTCATTCGACGAAGCGAGCAGCGGCCTGGCGACTTCGGGAGACCCCATCAACAACAATGCGGGAATATTCCAAGGGTCCGCAACACGGACCAACGGCCTCGCGGGCCTGGGAGCGGCTCGATTCAACAACGAGAACAGCGATGCCTTAAACGTCGGTCCGGGTGTTGACAACTGTTTTTCCTTTTCGAACGGAACAACTGTTGCCGCCTGGATTCGGCCCGAATGGAGCGGCGCCGGCGGCGATTACGATGAAATCTTCCGGAAAGAAGATGGCGACAGCCGCATCCTGCTCAGCTTCCAAAACGACTCGAACAATGGCGGGGCCGTCCCGCCGGTTGCCTCTGGACCGGTGTTGTCCTTTGGACTCAATGTCGCGGGATACTACAGCGAACTGGACATGCCATTGGACGGCGCGGACGGCCGGCCGACTCTGGCCAATCTCGAAGACGGCTGGGCACACCACGTCGCCGCCACTTACGATGCGGTGTCGGGCTTGAAGGCCATATATATTGACGGTGCCCGTTGCTTCAGCACCACCCTGGCCGGCATCATCCACAGCGGCGGCACGGCCCCGGCTGTGATTGGCAATATTACCCCGAGCGGCGGCGAACCGTTTGCGGGCGTGATTGACGAGGTGGCCCTTTGGAGCACCGCGCTTTCGAGCAGTTGGATTTCGGCGCTGGCCGATGGCACGCCTCCGCCGGCCCTGGGACAGTCCAGCACCTTCGAGTCCAGCCAGGCCCTTCTCGGTTTCCGCAATGTCCGGAGCCCGAACAGCCCAAATCCATCGTCACCGGCGGACGAGGTATTGTCCTTCGGACTCGATGTGGGCGGAACATATCGAGTGTTGGACATGCCGCTGGATGGAGTCAACGGACGACCGGCTCTGGCCGAGTTAACCGATGGCGCCGCTCATCACGTGGCGGCAACGTATGACAATGCAACCGGATTGCAGGCCATCTATCTCGATGGCGTCAAGGTGTGCAGCACCAATCTGTCCGGCGCCGTCGATGCTTCCGGCAAGACCCTGGCTGTTATCGGCAATTCGGCAGTCAACGGCAATGAACCGTTCAACGGTGTCGTGGACGAATTGGCCTTGTGGAATCGGCCCCTCGCTCCGGCGGAAATCAATGACCATTTCCTCGCCTTCAAGGCTGGCCGCAGCTATTTTGCCCCCGCGTCCGAGGCGGCTCCGCTCGACCTGGCATTCAACGAGGTATCGGGTTCCGCAGAGCAACCGTTCTGGATCGAGATTATCAATCATGGGTCCAAAGACGCGCCATTGGGCGGGTGCGTTATTGCCAGGCTCGGCGATTCATATCACGAATATGTCTTTCCGGAGGTAACACTGGCTCCTCACGGCCTCGTTGTCCTCGACGAGTCAACGCTGGGCTTCAAGCCTGAATCCGGGGATAAATTGGTGCTCTATCCGGCTGATCGCCAGGCCGTGCTGGATGCGGTCCCGGTCAAGTCCTCGCCGCGGGCGCGCTTTCCCGAGGCTACGGGTCAGTGGCTTCGTCCGAGTGAACCCACACCGGGCGCGACGAACCGGTTTGTCTTCCACAACGAGGTGGTCATCAACGAGATCATGTACCACCATCGCCCCCTCGAGGCCGCTCCCGCCCAATACAGCGACATCACACTTTTGCCCGTCGACGCCATATGGAAATACGATCAATCAGGGACTGACCAGGCTGCGTACTGGCGCGCGAGCGGTTTTGATGATCGCGCCTGGGTCGAGGGGCCTGCGTTGCTTTATGTCGAGGACGCCTCGTTGCCGGCTGCCAAGCAAACGCCGCTCACGCTCGGGGCGAATACCTACTATTTCCGCGCGAAATTCGTCTTTACCGGTAACACCAATGGGATCGTATTAAACCTTCATCCGATCGTTGACGACGGCGCGGTGTTCTATCTCAACGGAGTCGAGGTATCCCGGGTCAACATGCCGGATGGCCCCGTCAATTATTCGACCTTCGCCAACCCCAGCGTGGCCGATGCCACTTTCACCGGGCCGATTTCCATTTCCGCCGATAGCCTCGTGGCAGGCACCAATGTCCTGGCCGTCGAAGTCCACCAGGCATCGTCCACCAGCAGCGACGTTGTCTTTGGCACCGAACTCCTGGCGCGAATCCAGGTGTCGCCGGAGGTGCCTTTTGGCTTC
>JAMCZD010000268.1 GCA_023473405.1 Candidatus Omnitrophota bacterium | reverse complement strand
GAATGGCGCTTAGTTAAGGCCCAAGGTCTTCTTATTGAGCCGCTTGCGACGAGTGGTACTGGGCAGGTGTTTCCACATATATTGCAGGGTGTGTTGGTGCATTTGGGCCAGGATCGCCTCCGCCTGACGCTGGTGAGCAATGGCCCGCTTGAGCCGGGCAAACTGCGTGGCGCTTAGCGCCACCGTGATCGTTTTGCCCGCCACCCGCCGGGACCATTGGTAGCGCGGACCGCCTTGGCCCGGTTGGTTCCGTTCCAAGACCGTGCCCAGGGCGACCCACCCGATTTGGCCCAATCTGGCTTGCAAGCGGCGGTAGGGTGCCGAAAACCGACCGTTCCCATTCCCCGAGTTGTTTTTCATGCAGAAAAGTCTAGCCGAGTTGTCAATAAGACAGTGCAACTTCTGTCCTATAGGCATAAGATCACTCCCGATTTCCCCCTCTGGGCCGGCCGGTTCGCCGCCCAGGCCAGAGCCTACGCTCGGCCCCGCACCTCCTGTTCCAGCAGTTCGAGATGCTCTTTAGCGCCTTTATTGCCCACTGGCGCCTAGCCCAACCGGACCAGGGCGCTCATTCCCGTGAGCGGCGCTGGAACTTCCGCCTGGTCCGCTGCCGACTAAATATCCCGGGTTTCCGCAGCCGAGAGGTCATCCTCGTGACCACCCTTCTGGACTCGGTCCAATATCCCCCGAGCGCCTTGAGCCAACTCTACTATCGGCGGTGGGTGATGGAACTGACCCTGCGCAATCTGAAAAACACCTTGCAGATGGAACACTTAAGCTGCCAGAGCCCCGAACACTTGGAGCGGGAAATCCGGATGCACTTCCTGATCCACAACTTGGTGCGCCGACTCATGCTGGAGAGCGCTCGCCGCTATCGGGTGCTAACCGCTACTGGGGCGCTCGCCGATACGGGCGAAAACATCGTAGAATATCGAAGGTTTAACTAAGCGCCATTCAGATGCGACCCTAATGTTTTCTGAGAGTCAGGCTCCGGTGGCCGTGGCTCGGCTTTGGAGCGTTCGGCGTTGACTCGGAGGATACTGGTGGACACCCTGGCGCAATGAAAGTTCGCGAGGTTTTGCAGAGACTGCACGAGGAGGGATGGGTGCTGCGGCGGCAGAAGGGCAGTCATCGGCAGTTTTTTCACAGCGCCTTTCCGGAACGGCGAGTCACGGTGTCCGGGGAGCCAAATTTGGACATTCCAAAGGGAACGTTGAATAGTATATTCAAACAGGCCGGCTGGAAATGAGCATATGAAATACGCGATTGTAATTATGTGGAGATGTGACCCGAATGGCGCTTATGTGCCGGATATTCCGGGGTGTGTGGCAGTCGGGGAAACGTTGAGTGAGACAGCGCGCCTGGTGCGGGAAGCGATTGAATTCCATCTGCAGGGTTTGCGGGAGGATGGCATCGCCATCCCGGAGCCATCCACCGTCACCGAGTACGTGGAGGTCTGAGTTAAAAGTAGCTTTGCAATTTCACTCGGGCCAACCCCCGGTAGCGTGGCCGCCGCAATCCGTGGCCCCGCACCAATTCGCTCTGCGTGCCCTCAATCCCATTGCGATGCTTCATCCGTTGCTGAAGGCTTTAAGCGCCATTCGGGTCACATCTCCACATTACACATAAGGCGGGCGGGCATGCCGCCGCGGCACTGCATTCGCAGGCATCGCGCGGTTTGTCAGACCAGGAAGTGCCCCTTGTTCGGCTCGGACTTCTCAAGGTCGCGAATGAGAACGCACTATTTCCCATGTATAGGCCCATCGCAAAGTAGACGGTATCCAACTATTTATCAGGTAGTTACGAGCTCAACATCCAGGAACCAGCGGTGCCGGGTTGTCCATAAAGTGGAACATGGTGTCCTTAATTGCGACATTGGCATGGGGTATGCTCTCCTTTAGGTGATACAGCAGTGTGTGGCAGTTGAATTACTCGGACAGGCAGCGGGAACCGAGCGGTGGGCCAATCCTATGCAGTCTCGAGCCAAGGTTGAGCTGTTTCGTTGTCTGCCGCGACGGCAGCACCAGGAAAGGATCGTATGAATGGGATTGGACTTATCTTTAGTTGGGCCGGTTTACTGGTACTCATGGCGGGACCATTATCTTTGCCGGCACAATCTCCCCTTGAGATTCAACCAGTCACCCGCTCCGGGATAAGCGATCGGGTGGCCGGCGGCAACGGATGGTCGGGCGGCAGCCAGGTGAGCGCGGACGGTCGATGGGTGGTCTTTGTCAGCCAGGCGGACAACCTGGTAACCAACGATCTTAGCCGGTCGAAGTTGGGCTCCTACCTGGATGTGTTCGTTCGCGACTTGGAAGAGGGCAAGACCGTATTAGCGAGTGTCAGTCCGACGAGCGGCGGAAGTGGCAACGGCGATTCCTTGGGCGCCTCTCTTTCGGCCAATGGCCGATACGTGGTCTTTGCCAGTGAGGCGAGCGATCTGGTCACCAACGATACCAACAACGCCGGCGACATATTTATCCGCGACCTGGAAAACGGCCAGACCACGTTGGTCAGCGTCAATTCCACCGGCACGGGGAGCGGCAATGGCGAATCAACCGCCCCCGCGATCGCGCCGGACGGGCGGTATGTGGCCTTTGTGAGTATTGCCGGCGATTTGGTGGAGGGAGATACCAACGGAGTGGGGGACGTGTTTGTGCGGGACACGCAGATGGGCGTCACCACTAAGGCAAGCGTCAACACCGGCGGAACAAATGTTTTCGAGAGTTTTGGCGAGCCGGTCATCACCCCGGATGGGCGATATGTCGCCTTTGTTGGCTCGAAGCCGGTCTCTGCCATCGACACGAATAGCGCCGCGAGCGAAGTATACGTTCGCGACATGGTCGCGAAGACAATGTCTTGGGCCAGCAGCAATGTCGTGCTCTTGTTCAACCCTCCCACCAACGCGGTTCAGGCCGTGGTCCGGTCTTATCAACCCGCCCTGAGCGACGACGGAAAATTCCTTGCCTTTAAGGCGATGCGTCCGTC
>JAMCZD010000440.1 GCA_023473405.1 Candidatus Omnitrophota bacterium | reverse complement strand
AAGAGGGGGATGGTCGGGTTCGAGGCAAAGGGTCTGATGCGCGTGACAAGACAACCGGTTTCCAACAGGTTCAGGTAGCGGTGCGCGGTGGGGTGGGGCAGTGCGGCGTCACGGGCGATTTCGGCCTGGTTAAGCAGCCGGCCAGTGCGATGAGCAGCAAGCGCCATGACCCGCTGGAAGTCCGGGAGGCTTGAGACGGCGCTTAGTTGGCGGAGATCACGTTCCAAATAAGTCTGGACATACGCGGCAAACCACAATCCACGATCAGAATCGTTCGCAATTGAAAGCGCGGGAGGAAACCCGCCGCGCAGAAGCCAAGCCGGCCAATTTCCTTGTTCTGCCGGCCATTCGCGCAAGTTGAAATCCACGGCGAAGAGACGATCGAGTGGCGCGAGGGCATCCTTGCGTTGCAACCATTCCGCCGGGCAGAAAGGCGGCAGTTCAAGGTAGATGGCACGCCCGGCCAATGTGTCCGCCACGCGGTCCATCAGCAGGAGGTTGGCGGAACCGGTAAGCAAGAAATCACCCGCCTGCCGATGTTGGTCCACCGCCCGTTTGACCGCCAGGAGCAACTGCCGTGCGCGTTGCACTTCGTCCAGCGTGACGGGACGATTGGAGAGCAGCGCATCCGGATGATTATCGGCCTGATCCAGAGTGCCAATGTCGTCGAGTGTGAAGAAAAGCCGGTTAGTCCCGATCAACTTGACCAAGGTGGTTTTACCGGTCTGGCGCGCCCCGGTGAGAATCGTAACGGGCAAGACGCGAAGGGCGGCCTCGAGATTTCGAGTCAGCCAGCGGTGATGAATATCGTTCATTTGAAGTAATAAATCATTTCAAGCCGAGAAATGCAATTATTCAATAAGCGTCGTTTCTGCGGTCTTGGCTCGCTCAACTCTTGGAGATCATTAAGATGAAACCGGCATGAGCATTTCCTGGTCACTATTCCCGAAAGTCTCGATGGGGATGATCGGCGATTGGGAGTAGCGCCAACGGCGCTTTGCCATATCAGCCTGGGGCAACGCCCGAGGGCACAGGCCTAAAACACCTCCAATGGCCAACGGCCCGTTCCATCCTGGAGAGAGTCGCGGGCTTCTTACCTGGTTCGCGTTGGGACGGTCGAAGCGCTGCCGATTGAAAATCGGCGATACAGCAGGTAAGGAGACCTACAGGGACGGGCATTCAGCCCTTGGATTTGTTTGGGGGTGCTGTTCCTGGGGCGTTGCCTCAGGCTGAGATGGTGCCGCACCTTTGATGCTCAGCGAACCGTTAATTGAGCATTGGTAATTGGTTATTATTCATTGAATGAAAGTCAGCTTTGCCGTGGCCCAATCCTGCCGCTGCGTGGCTACAGCAAATGCAATATCCAATTTCCAATTCCGAAATCCCAAATCCCAATACCCAATACCCGATTCCCAATTCTCAATTCCAAAATCCCAATTCTCAATCCGAAATTCCAAATCTTGATTCCCAATTCCCAATTCCGAAATCCCAAATCCCTCTTACCCGGTCAAATGTTCGAGGGATGCCAGGGTTTGCTGTTGTTTGGCCTGCCACTCGGCAAGGCGCTGGCGGTGCTCCTCGAGGACATTGGGTGGCGCCTTTTGGGTGAAAGCGGGATTGTTCAGGCGCTGCTCGGCTTTCTGTATTTCGGTCTGAATCCGTTCCAAGGCCTTGCGCAGGCGAGCCTGTTCGGCGGCCACGTCGATCAGACCATCAGTGGGGAGGAAGAGGTGGCCCAGCGTAGAGCGCACATTGGGTGTGCCTTTGGCGGGCTTGAAGTCTGGCAGAACTTCGAAAGGATCAGCGTTCAGCAACAACTGCATTACCCTGGCTTCATGGGGCGGGCAGCCGTTAGTGGGCATGAAGACAAACCGGACCTTTTTATTTGAGGCGATGCTGGCTTCGCGGCGCAGGTTGCGTCCGAGGGAGACCAATTCGTATTTGGCGTCGACGAAGCGTTCGTCGGTTTCCGTCAAGCCGTAATGTTCCTTGAAATCGGGATCGAGCGGTTTAGGCCAATGGGCGAACATGATGGTATCGCCGCCTTGCCCGGACGGGAGGTCCTGGTTGTAACCGATACCGTGCCATAGTTCCTCGGTGATGAACGGGAGGAACGGATGGAACAAGCGGAGGGTGTGAGACAGGATGAAATCGATCACGGCCAGGGTATTGGTCTTTTGGGCCGGGTCGTTGCCGGAGAAGACGGCTTTGCTGGCTTCGACGTACCAATCGCAATACTCGCTCCAGAAGAACCGGTATAGGACCTGGGTGACTTCGCTGAAGCGGTATTCTTCGAAGGCGTCATTGATTTGGCGAATAGCGGCATCGAGCTTGAGCAGAATCCACTTGTCGTCGCTGGTCAGCCGGGCGGGATCGATCTCGCCTTCGAGTGGGCCGGACTGCATTTGGCGGAAGCGGCAGGCGTTCCAGAGTTTGTTGCAGAAATTCCGGCCGAGTTCGACGTGTTGTTCGTCGTAGAGCAAGTCCTGGCCGAGTGGGGCGGATCGCATGATGCCGAAGCGCAAGGCATCGGCGCCGTATTTGGCGATCAGGTTTAGCGGATCGGGTGAATTGCCGAGGCTCTTGGACATTTTACGTCCCAACTTGTCGCGCACGATGCCGGTTAGGTAAACGTCGCGGAACGGTTTTTGGCCGGTAAACTCGAACCCGGCCATGATCATTCGGGCGACCCAGAAGAAGAGGATTTCCGGGGCGGTAACCAGGGTGGAGGTGGGATAGAATTTGGAGCGCGTTTTGGCGTCCATGGTGGCGAAAGGCCACAGCCAGGACGAGAACCAGGTATCGAGCACGTCCGAGTCCTGGGTCCAATCGGGTCCCGGGGACTCGATCTGGCAGCGAATTTCCTGGCCGCGATACCAGACTGGGATTCGGTGCCCCCACCACAATTGGCGGCTGATGCACCAATCCTGAATATTGGCCATCCAATGGTCATAGACTTTCGCCCAGCGCTCAGGAAAAAACCGCAGCTCGC
>JAMCZD010000181.1 GCA_023473405.1 Candidatus Omnitrophota bacterium | reverse complement strand
GAAGTCCTGACGGGTGTGAGACAAAATTCTTGGTTTTCTTAGGGATGGCGTGGGTTGACCGGGAGACCGGTTGCGAACCCGCACTTCAAAGCCATTAGCCGGTGGTTGAGCGCGGCGACACCATCGGTAACCGGATCGGGTAGATTATCCACCCCGCAGGGATGCCAGCGCCCTCTGCGATCCCTCCGGGATCGGATTTCGTTTGCGTTTATGTTCCGGGGGTGGCGCTCGCGCGCAACCCCCGGCTAATGGCTGGCATCCCCGCGGAATGGCCGACGTGGATGGACACCTCCGCTCCTTTGAACATGTCCCAGGGAAAGCCTGCGCCTGCTGGAGCAACCAACCCACCAATTGGTTGGCCGAATTGAAAACAGCCGTCCGCACGATAACCTCCGGTATTAAACGTGCGGATCGAATTGGGCGGGGAGCCGATGGCGAGCGAGGCGAAGGTGAAGGCCATCAATGCAGTCCTGGTGAAGGTGAAGAAAGGGCTGGAATTGAAATAGGTCCGAACACGGGGCGCCGGCGAATTGGGACACTGCCGCGCACGTCCTGGTGGGATGAGGTTGTGGACCTGATCAACGGCGGCGCGAACGTATCAGTGCAAGGTCATGCTGGAACGGTTTGCCAAATTTGGGCTGGGTGCGCG
The DNA here is from genome assembly GCA_023473405.1 of Candidatus Omnitrophota bacterium. GTDB lineage: Bacteria > Verrucomicrobiota > Verrucomicrobiia > Limisphaerales > UBA1319 > JAMCZD01. The sequence goes on along the minus strand of JAMCZD010000181.1, from coordinate 2,343 downwards.
GCCATGCCATGCTTTACGAGCAGGCGGATGCCGGCCGTCGTAGTGTTCAACAACGCGGCGCAGGTTCCTATGCCTTTGCGGGCCGGCCCGGCGGGATATTATTCTTGGTGTCCGGGGGAGAGGCGCAAGTACCGTCGGAATTCAAAATAATCAAACGATAATCAACGGCGCCAAGGACGGGATGCAAGGTATCCGGCGAACGGTAGAGCAGTTTTTGTTGCGCGTCGAAAACGCGAATCTCAGCCGCAATGCCCGCCGCGAAAACGGACTCTGGGGAGGAAGTGCTTGTGGCATCCGTGGGACCGGGAGCCGGCGAGAGCGCGGCAGCCTTGGGTGAAGGCGATTCCGCGGCAGGGGCGGGACGCGTGGCGGGAGCTGGCGCAGGCTGAGACGGAGTGGAAGGGGTGCCCTTTTGATAGTCGAGGCGGAAGTAGCCTCGAGCATCCGTGCAACTGTAGCCGAGCTCGCGAATCCACACGCCCTTGGGATCATAGAGCGCCACAGTCAGTCCGGCTTGCGGCTGGCGCTTGGCGTCGAGCACGTGTCCGTGAAAAGTATAGCCGTTGGGATTCACGGTTGGAATGTCGGTGCCGGCCAGCGCGGCGCGATAAGCGACTTCGGCGCGCAGCTTCTCGTTCAGCGTCTGCTGCGCCGCCAGCGAGGCGACGCGCGGGTCCTGGGCGCCATATTTCTGCATGGCACGCCGCTGGTCGCGTTCGAGCATGGCGGTTTTGGCGGCGCGGGCGCGGCTCAGGCCCGCCAGACCCTGGGCGCGCTGAGGATCGAGCGTGGCAAGTTGGCCGGCGAGGGTGGACTGAGCTTCTTTGAGGCTGATGCTGCTGGGATCTTTGGTGGTTGCTTTCATAATTATCAATAATTATTCTATCGGCCAAAGTTCGAGGCGAGGGCCGCGTATTTCTTGCAGAATCCACTATTCAGGGCATCCATCATGACGCGATTGGAGTTGGCCAGAGTCAAGGCCGGCACAAATCCGCGCACGAACAGGCAATGGGTCGATTGGTTCCCCACCACCGAGGCCATGAAACCGAGCGCCACAGCTGAGAACAACGCGTTGAGCACACCTTCTTTGAAGCGATTATCATTCAGCCGCAGCGAGAATCCAAACAGCAACGCGTGCGTCAGGACCAGGTCATCGAGCAGGTTGCAGTCGCACTGGTTGCCGTGGAAATGGATGTCATCGAGGCTGAAGATGCCGATCGAGGAAAAAGCCAGGGACATTCCGGCTTGAATGAGGTCCAATACACACTGATTTCCTGAAAACAAGACATTGCCGTTGGCGAGGAGCCGGCCTATACCCGCGTCATCCAGGCCGGACGCGGGCTGGGCGAGCGCGCCGGAGAAATTGGAAAGATCAAGGCTGCCGTTGGCGATCATGGTGAAAGCCGCCAATTGCAGATAGATTTCATTCGACAATCCCAGGTTCAGGATGGCCACATTGGCGGCCAGAAAAGTTGAGCTGGGGCCGGACTTTACCACGCCGCGTGTGGTAAACTGGTTGCCTTGCACAGACATCGGGCCAACGCCGCTCAGGCTCAACGATTGGCCGAGGGTGACCGCCACCACATTATCGTGAATCTTGGCCGCCGGGACGCCGCTTTGCTCGATGGCCTTGCCTACAATGCGGACATCCACCGGGATCACGGGAGGAAGCGCATACACGATATTGATGCCGCCCCGCCGTCCCGGACTCGCCGACGCGGTTTTCCCCGCGTCGAGTATTTCGTCATAGCGGTAGTGACGTTGACCATCGGTGATATGATTGCGCGAGATTTCGAGACCCTCGCCGTGCAAGACAAATATGCCGCAAACCGGTTCCAGCCCGCTCGATCCGTTGTCGCTAATCGAATTATCGCGTATGACCAGGCCGGACACGTCGGCCAGCGCAATGCCGCCGTAACCCATCCAGTTCACATCCGCCGGCGCGATTGGCGCCAGAGTGCGCCAGAGATTGTTGCTGATGTCGTTCCCGATAATGGTGAGGCCGTTTACGGAGATGAATTCATCGACGGCGCTCAAATCAAAAAAGCCGATAACCCCGATCCCGCACAGGCCCATGTCGTAGATGCGGTTCCGTTCGATCACAACGTCTCGCAGCGCGCCGAGCGAGCCTGTTCGAGTCCCGCCTTCACCGGTGCCAATGATTTCAACGACGACAAAAATATCGCCCGGATCACGCGAGGCACAGGGATCGACGGTGGTAGTTCCGTCGCCGCCAGCGGGAGGGACAGGATCTCCTTTGCCGTCGAGCTGGATGATCGTGCCGAGCGTGATGCCATGTCCCACGCCGCCGCGGATCAGATTGTCAATGACCCGAACCCGTTC
>JAMCZD010000360.1 GCA_023473405.1 Candidatus Omnitrophota bacterium | reverse complement strand
CTGGATCACCGGTGCTGCCGGCGGGTCGCAGATGGCCGGCCGGCTGATCGCTCGAAACCAGGGGCGGCAGCTTGTCGATTAAACCATCGTCGATTGCGCGCAGGACGGGCTCGGACCATTGTCGTTCGCGCACATTGAGTAAGGCGGTGCCGCTGGCATCGCCGTATTCCATCACCGCCCGGCCGGTCAGCCAATAATTGAGGTAATCATGCGGCAAGAGAACGGTGGCCAGCCGGCGGAAGTTCTCCGGTTCATTTTTCTTGAGCCACAGGATTTTCGGCGCGGTGAATCCCGGAAGGACAGCATTGCCCAAGGCCCTGATGGCGGCGGGCAACCCGCCGAGCTTGACAGTGATCTCCTCGCATTCGGCTGCCGTCGAGGTGTCGCACCAGAGCTTGGCCGGGCGGATTACCTGGCCGTCTTTGTCCAACGGCACAAAACCATGCTGTTGTCCGCTCACGCCAATGCCCTGGACCTCGCCCTCCGTGGCCTTGGCCTCCTTGAGGGCCTGGCGAATCACCCGCGCCGCCGCGTCGCGCCAGGTATGCGGATGCTGTTCTTTGGCGCCGGGGGCAAGATTGGGGATGAGGTCGTAAGCTTTCGCGGCCGCTGAGACCACCTCGCCATTTCGAGCGTCAACTACCAGGGCTTTGGTGGACTGGGTCCCGCTATCGATGCCGATGAACAGCGTTCTCATCGGGCCCGAGCATGGCGGAACCCGGCCTCCTTGTCCAACCTTTCCCGCGTGGACAGGATTGGATTGGTGCAGTAGGTTACTAGTAGATATGATTGCCATCGGGAGAGAACTAGGCAAACCAAGCGACGCGACGCCTGTTAGCGCGATTGAAACCTACACGGGCGAGGTAGTTTACCTTTTCGCCTTCGACTTGGCTTACGAGATAGCTCGCCTGCCTTCGGAACAGCTCCTGGGACAGCCCATTTCCCAGTTCGTGATTGATGCCAATAAACGGTCTCCACGGCAATTGTTTTTTTATCGACCCCAGATGGTCCGCCTGCCCCTCGAGGAACGGATTGGGCCGTTTGGCCCGGTCCAGGTGCAATTCGTGATAAAGCTGCTGTCTATGGGAGCCGTCAGCATCAGGGCGCATGTACCATTCAAGGTGCCAACTGTCAGCGACCTGGTCGAGTATCACGATCTCCAGTTCACCACCGGACCGCTGCATGACGAGGTAATGCGAATGGCGGAGAGAGTGCGGCAGGAAGTGGCACCTTTTTCCCTGCGCCCGGTCGCCCAATTGAGCGAAGAAGAAGCCTACACAGTCTTTTGCCTTGAACCTCCGGTTCGAACCGTCAATGGCGACGCGGTCAATATTCAGGGCTGGTGGCAGGCTCACCGCCGCCAGGTCGCCGCCCTGCTGACGCAGGAACCCGATGGCACCCGTCTGTCCGAACAGGAATCGGACGAATCCACCGGCCGTTGCCTCAGTTACTACCAAAATGACTTGGTGGTCGCCGACTGGGACGCCGCCCTGGTCGTTGACGAACGACGCAACTTCGAGGAAACCCTTTACGTGATGGAACTGGCCAACCTCCAGTTGGCCGAACTCGAGGCCTACGATCGCATCCTGGACGACGCCCTGGTCCGGGCCTATCGCGACCTGCGGGAACGCCCCTTGCGCCGCCGCGATGTGTTGCGCGAGCTGCGCGAAATCCGCATCGACCTGGCTCGATTCAGCGATGAGCTGTCCAATATAACCAAATTCTTCGGGGATTGGCACCTGGCCCGCATCTATGAAAGCCTTTCCGCCCGGTTTCACCTTTCGGACTGGCACCGCATCGTGGATGAAAAACTCCGGACCCTGAATGACCTTTATCAACTCCTCCATCATGATAAGACAAATCGCTGGATGCTGATCCTGGAAACGACGATTGTCTTGCTGTTCGTAATCGACCTGATACTGCTCATCCTGGGGCTTAAGACCCCCTGACCAATCGCCATGCCTTGGCGCTGGGTTGCGCCCGTTGCAATGCACGCAACGCGGACTTGCCATCGCCGCACCTTCCCCTATGCTCGCCTCACGTGGAACTAGCGGCGAATCTAAACCAGGTGCGAGAACGAATCGAGGCGGCCTGCTTGAGGGCCCGGCGCAACCCGTCGGAAGTGACCGTCATGGCGGTCACCAAGAGCCAGTCTCCGGAAACGGTGAGAGCCGCCGCTGACCTGGGCCTCAACCTCTTCGGCGAAAACCGGGTTCAGGAGGCCAAGATCAAGATCGGCCTATGCCCGGCCCGGTTGCGCTGGCACATGATCGGCCATTTGCAGTCCAACAAGTGCCGCGATGCCGTTCATTTCTTCGAAATGATTCAGAGTGTGGACAGCCTCGCGTTAGCCAGGGAAATCAGCAAATGGGCCGCGCAGTCCGCCAAAACCATGCCCATTCTCCTCGAGGTGAATATCGCCGGCGAGGCCAGCAAATTCGGCTATCGCCCCGAGCAGTTGCTCGAGGAACTTCCCCAGCTCAACAGCTTGCCCAAGATCGAAATCCACGGCCTGATGACCCTCGCCCCCTGGTCGCCAACCCCCGAGCGTGCGCGTCTGGTCTTTCGCCGCCTCCGGGAATTGAAAGAACAATGTGAACAAATTCTGGCAGCGCCCATCCCCCTCCTGAGCATGGGAATGAGCGGAGATTACGAGGTGGCTATCGAGGAAGGCGCCAACCTCGTCCGGTTGGGCAGCGCCCTTTTCGACCCGCGCGCCACGATGCGGTCCGAGACGCCGTAAATGGCGGAGCGCAAGACCAAACCGGCGTTCAGCCCGCATAACGGTTTACTTCTGACATCAAATCAATAATTTAAATGCCATGGATTTGACGGTTGATTTGTTTCAACGAGAAATTGCCACCGCGCTTGAGAACTACGAAAAGTACATTGTTTGCCTTGACAAAACACAAGAACAATGTAAGATATCATTAAATTCCTTGTTGCGCAAGGCGATCGATACCTACCTCCATCGCGTAAAGGGTTTCCTCGAAG
>JAMCZD010000086.1 GCA_023473405.1 Candidatus Omnitrophota bacterium | reverse complement strand
ATTCCGCCAGGCCGTTCCGGAGGCGCTGCCGGCGGAAACGAGCTGGCCCGGGGCCAAGGTTGATTGGATTCAGGTTTGCGGTTCGCGCCCCCACCATGACGGCATCCGTCTTTGTCCGCAAGACCAGCAGGTTTTGCTGGTCATGGGTGCTGCCCAACGAGGAGATGACACGGTTCGCCGAGGCGATTTTGCCATCGGCGGTCATGGCCATGTTCACGAAAAGGAACGGGAGTTCCCCCGAGTCTTCATTGCTGATTACGCCTGACATTTACTTTGCAATCGACAGATGTCATAACACCAGCATCGCGTCGCCGTAACTGAAAAACCGATACCGTTGCGCGATCGCTTCGCGGTAAGCCGACAATACCCAGCCGCGTCCAGCCACCGCGCCGGGTGAGGCAAAGGCGCAAACCAACATCAGCAGGGTGGACTTGGGCAGATGAAAATTCGTCAGCAACGCGTCCACGACCCGGAAACGATAGGGCGGATAAATGAACAGACGCGTCCGGCCCGCCGCCGGCACGAACTCGCCGCCATTTTGCGCGGCCGCGCTCTCGAGAACCCGCATCGAAGTGGTGCCGACCGCAAACACGCGGTGCCCGGACTGCCTGGCGCGGTTCACCATATCGACTGTATCGATGTTCAAGGAAAAACTCTCCTCGTGCATCTGGTGTTCGGCCAGCGTTGCGGCCTTCACGGGGGCAAATGTCCCCGGCCCGACGTGGAGCGTGACGAAGCAGATGTTCACGCCGATCCGGCGAATCCGTTCGAGCAACTCAGCGGTAAAATGCAACCCCGCCGTGGGTGCCGCAACCGATCCGCGCACCCGGGCATAAACCGTCTGATACCGCCCCGTGTCGTCAATCCGCTCCGTATTGGGCAGACGCGTGATATACGGCGGCAACGGTACCTCACCCATTTCCTCGAGGTGGTCGGCCACATCCGCCACCCCGCTGAATTCCAGGCGGCAATGACCTTCCACCCCTTTCTCGATCACCGTCGCACCCACTGCGGACAACCCCGCAAGACAGTCGAATAAAAACTGGGTACCGGCCTTGACGCGCTTGGCCGGACGCAGCATTACCCACCAATCGTTCCGCCGGTTTTCTTCAACCAGCAACACCTCGATCCTGCCGCCGCTGCCAGCCTTGCAGCCGCGCAATCGGGCCGGGATCACTCGGGTGTCGTTCAGCACCAACACATCCCCTTTTCGCAGATAGCCCAACAAATCGGGAAAGGCTCGATGGGACACCCGCCCACTCCCGCGCTCCAACACCATGAGCAGTGATTGATCGCGCTCCGGCGCCGGAGCCTGGGCAATCAACTCGAGCGGTAAATCATAGTCAAAATCTGACGTGCGCACTATCAAGCTCACTCACATGTCCAACCGTGGCAGCCGGCGTCCACCGGCTTCAGTTTCTCTTTCCGCTAACCCCAGTCCCAATCTCGTCCCAGAGTATTATTGATTTTTTTATTGCTGGCGGCAATCGGTTCTTATGGCGTTAAAATAGGGCCTGCAATTATGCGCGACAACCGAACAAAACCCGCGGCAACCAAACCAATGCTGGCTGCCGCCGTAAAGGCCGCCCGCTCCGCCGGCGAACTCATGCAACGCAACCTGCACGCCGCCAAGAAAGTAACCGAGGCGGTCCAGCACGATATCAAATTGGAATTGGACGTCCGCTGCCAAAAACGGATCGGACGCCTACTCCTAACCGCTTATCCCGAAATAGCACTCCTGGGCGAGGAAGGGGTGGACGGCGATCCGGAATCGCATTACCGCTGGGTAGTAGACCCAATTGATGGCACGGTGAACTATGCGTATGGCATACCGCATGCCTGCGTCTCGATTGCCTTGCAGGCCCGAACTCGTCCCGATCAGCCAACCAAAAACGCTCCCGTTGACTTCCAAACGCTCATCGGAGTGGTTTACGACCCGTTCCGCGAGGAAATGTGGACTGCCATGCGCGGTCAGCCCGCCCGATTGAATGGGCGGACCACCCGGGTCAGCCAGCGAGCCAACCTCAACGAGGCCGTCATCTCGCTCGGGTTCGCCAAACACGAGGATGGCCTCCGTAAAATGCTCCCGCAGTTTCAACAGTTGGTGCCGCGCGTCCGCAAAATCCGGATCATGGGTTCGGCGGCGCTCGACCTGGTCTATGTGGCCAGCGGACGAATGGATGCTTACCTCGAGGCCGGCGTGCGCCTTTGGGACATAGCAGCCGGCGGCCTGATCGTCGAGTGTGCCGGGGGCGATTTCCGGTGGCGATTGGTGTCGGGCGGAACCTTGTTCCAGGTAGTCGCCAGCAATGGCAAGCTGAACAGACAGCTTCAAAATTTCTTTCAGTAAATGACCAGTTTACAATTCTCAATGATCAATGCTATGAAGAAATCCATCTGGGTGACCATGACGGCCCTGGGAACGCTCGCCGCCGTGAATCTTATCACTCTCATCCCGACGGCCAATGCCGGCACCTCCGATGCCTTGGCCCAGGCATTCGCGCGTCCGCCCGCCTGGGCGCGGCCCTGGGTTTATTGGTTTCCGCTCTCGGGCAACCTGAGCAGCAACGGCATCACGCTCGATCTCGAGGCAATGAAACGCGTCGGCATCGGCGGCGTGTTATACATGGAAGTCGACCAGGGCGCTCCAGCCGGCCCGGCCCAATTCGGCAGCCCGCAATGGCGCGCCTTGTTCAAGCACGCCTGCGAAGAGGCGCATCGGCTCGGCCTCGAGGTGAACATGAACAACGACGCCGGCTGGTGCGGCAGCGGCGGGCCTTGGATCACCCCCGACCTCGCCATGCAAAAATTGGTCTGGACCGAAACCGCCGTCGAAGGACCGCGCCAGTTCAACACCACCCTTCCTCAGCCCCAATCGGTCGCCAATTATTACCGCGACATCGCCGTGCTGGCCTTTCCCACCCCAGCCGGCAATGCGCGAATCGAAAACCTGAATGGCAAGGCCGTGTTCACCCCCCTCGTCCACCTCGCTTGTC
>JAMCZD010000495.1 GCA_023473405.1 Candidatus Omnitrophota bacterium | reverse complement strand
TACAGGTGCGCCAGGGGGGCTCCGGAGATCGACAGACAGGCTTGCCCAGGAACCTCCCCCTGCCGCACCCACTCCCCGCGCCGCGCATGGAGACAATCGAGCCGCCGCCGGCCTGATCAAGATCGAGACCGAGAAGTTGGACAACCTGTTGGACCTGGTTGGCGAGATCATTACCGCGCAATCGCAGGTGGCACAGCTCCCTGAATGGCGCACTGTCCAGAACCGTAAGTGGGCGCAAAGCTGGGCGCAGTTGCAACTCGTCGCCGGCAAACTTCAAAAAGCCGCCTTGGCCCTGCGGATGACGCCGATCCGCTCCACCTTTCAAAAAATGACCCGGCTGGTGCGCGATCTCTCGGTCCAGGCCGGGAAGCAAGCCGATTTGAAAATATTGGGCGAAGACACCGAACTGGATCGCGACATCACCAAGGCCATCAACGATCCGTTGATCCAACTGATCCGCAACGCCATCGACCATGGCATCGAAAAACCCGAAACGCGCCTTGCTCAAGGGAAACCAGAACGCGGTACGGTCTGCTTATGCGCCTTTCACGAAGGACCAGGCGTGGTCGTTCAAGTCCAGGATGACGGCGCCGGCCTGAACAAAGAACGCATCCTCGCGCGGGGACTCGAACTCGGCCTGATCGATCGTGGCAATCCGATCCCGGAAAAGGACCTTTTCGCGTTGATCCTTGCCCCGGGCTTTTCCACCGCCGAGCGGGTGACCGAAATCTCCGGCCGCGGAGTTGGCATGGATGTGGTGAAACGCAACCTCGACCGGTTGCAGGGGAGATTAGAAATCCAGTCTGTTCCCGGACAGGGTTCCACCATTTCACTTCGCCTGCCACTTACTCTAGCCATCATAGACAGCTTGCTCGTTAGTGTGGGGCCGCAATGCTGCCTGTTGCCGGCCTTCTGTGTCCGCGAATCCTTCCGGCCCACGCGCGAGATGCTGGTAACGGTCCAGGAGCGGGCCGAATTGCTGATCGTTCACGGGAAGCCGGTCCCGTTGATCCGACTCTACAAGCATTTCAACTTGCTGCCTGATCCGACCGATTTTGCCAAATCAATGGTTGTGCTCATCGAGTCCGATCATGAGCAACGCTGTTTGCTGGTCGATCAGTTGCTCGGCAAGCAGGCTGTGGTTATCAAAAACCTGGGCGATATGTTCAGACTAAATCCGCTCGTCGCCGGAGGAGCGATCCTGGGCGACGGCGGAATCGGACTGGTCCTGAATGTCAATGCTTTGGTCCGGCTGCCTGCCATTCCAGCCGGAGGTTCGGATGCATCTGAAAAATTTGCTTGCATTAATACAGCGGTTTAAATTAAATGGGTAGAAATATGGAATCACAAGTTCCATTAATGATTGCGTCGGTTGAACGCAAGATGCTCATTCGAGCAACCTTAGGCGGTTTTCCGTCAGTCAATTTCGAGTCATTTTGCCAAGCGGAAGTTGTGCCCTCTCGCCAGGTTTTATGAATACGTCGGAAATAGCTATGCGTGTCAGCGCAATGCCAAGAGCCTCCACTGTTTTGCCCAACGAGGCTCGCCTCAAGCGAAGCAAGCCCACGCTCCTGATAGTCGACGACGAGTCCGGTCCCCGGGAATCGCTCAAGGTGGTCTTTCGGGATGACTACAGCGTCTTGCTGGCCGAGAACGGGGACGAAGCGATTGAATTCGCCAGGAACGGGCGCATCGACGCCGCCGTATTGGATATCCGCCTGAGCGACCTTTCAGGCATTGAAGTCCTGGAACATCTCAAGACCATTGACCCGGGGATTGAGGTGATCATTCTCACCGGCTACGCGAGTATTGAAACGGCGCGTCAGGCCATGCGGTTGGGCGCGTGCGATTACCTCAATAAGCCTATCGAAATCGACATAATCCGCACTGCCGTGGCGGAGGCGGTTAAGCGTCGCTGTATCGCCAATAAGAATGGCTCCGCGCAGCGCGCCGTGAACTTAGGCAAGGCCGAGACGCATGACATCGAGTTGGAAAGAGCCAATTCGCAATTCCGCAGCGAGATTTACGCCAGCATCATCCACGATATCAACGGCTCGTTGAGCGCCATCGCCGCGTTTTCCGAGTTGATGCACGAGGAAATCTCCGAGGCCGACTGCCTCTCGGGAAAACAACTGAACGAATTCAAATCGACCATCGCCCGGATATCCAAAAACGCAAAGGCCTGCATCGAAATCTCTCGCCGCTATGTGCAGCTTCTCAAGGCCAAGCCGTCCGAAGAAACCAGCACCGCTGTTAACCCCATCCTCCAGGACTTGCAGGACTTGCTTCGCATTCATCCCAGCACCCGCGGCCATCAATTGCTGATTCAATCCTTGCCGGCCGACGTTCGCGTCCAGATTAACGGAACCGAACTGCTTCAGATCATCCTCAACCTGGCCATGAACGCCTTCCAGTGCACCCCCGAGCCGCATCGCATCGAGATCAGAGGCCGGTGGCTGCCCCGTCCGCTGGATGTGAGATCGTGGGTAGATACCCAGGAGGATCGTTTTTTAAATCGGGATGGCTTAAGCAACATCGCTCCTCTCTTGGCCGTCTCGGTAACCGACAACGGCCCAGGCATCTCACCCGGCGTTGCCAAAAAGATATTCACTCCCTTCTTTACCACCAAGCCATCGGGCCAAGGACTTGGTCTGGGCCTTTCCATAGTGTTCCGTCTCGTTTCGGCTGCCCGCGGCGCCATTCACCTCCATACCCGCTTCGGACACGGAACCTGCTTCACCGTCTATTTGCCGGCTACGGCCGGCCCGCGATAACCACCATCAGCGACGAGGTTGAAGACGTGGGAGCGTATGAGCGTGAAGAGTGCGGCGTCATGGCCTTCTCACCCTCGGATTCCTTGATGGTCCTCATGCGCAAGCCATGCGCCAGAGCAGAACTGGTCTGAGGCTCTGCCTCACTAGGCGCTCTTACGCTTCCACCCTTCACCCTCTTACGCTCGGGCGCTCATCCCACTCTCCCTAAAGCCTCATCGAATCCTGCCT
>JAMCZD010000260.1 GCA_023473405.1 Candidatus Omnitrophota bacterium | reverse complement strand
AGTGGTATGCGCAACAGCTGAAGTAACGAAGCGAGAACCATTTGAAAACGATCCGGTCTCAGCGGAAACCTCAAAAATGCTGGGAAATTAAATCAAAATTTCATGTTCCTGAACTGCGGAATGTAGGAGCACACTATATGGATCGGCATATAATCGCGATCCTAATGGACTCCACTGTAGACCATCCCACTTCGCCAGATACTTGATCTCGACCCCGTCCATCCAGTTGGTAAAATAGCCTCCCACATACAAAGCGTCCCTGCTGGCAGCCAGACAGTTCACTGTGTAGCCTGGCAGGCCGCTGCCGACCGCGTGCCAATTGGTGCCGTCCCAGCGGGCGATGTTCGCAGCCGCCACCCCGCCCGCCGACGAAAATTCAGCCCCTGCGTAAAGGTCCGTGCCGCTTACCGCCAAAGCCTTGACTACGGTGGGTATCCCAGTCCCCAAGGCCGACCATTTGTCGCCGTCCCACTTGGCTATGTTGCCTGCCGGAACACCACCGGCCAGGGAGAAAACCCCAGCCGCGTAAATATTGCCGCCCTGTGCGGCCAGGGCGAGAACTTGAGGACCAAATCCTCCTGTGACCCCGCTACCTAGCCCGCTCCAATTATGTCCATCCCACTGGGCTATGAAATTAGCGTTAATCCCTCCAATGCGGCCAAAACTTCCTCCTACAACCACCGTCGAGGGGGTCACGACCATCGCACGGATGGGTCCATCAGAGCCGGGAACGCCGATTGAAGTGTCCCAGTACCCATCCGCATCGACCCCGTTGGTGGTTTGGCCGTGTGCGCCAGCCAACAAGGCTATGATCAATAGCGAGATCATCGAACCGGCGGTATTCGGGTGGATTTTCATGGCCAAAAAGATAACGCTCCTGTCAACCAACGGCAAGGGGGTAGTAAGCAGCGAGAAAATTGCCACCATGGTAGGATTTCATACTTTGCAGATTGATAGTCAACCACTTAGCTGAATATACAATGGGCAAAGAAAAGCCAAGAAACGCCATGCAATAGCCAAAAAAAAGATTAGCCATCTCCCGGCGGATTACAATATTTTCATACTATCATCAGACTCAGGCTTATGAAAGGATTGTCAAAGAACTCATTGGTTTTTTCCGTTCTCACGGGTCTTTTCCTAATCAGCGCGTCGCCCACGGCCAACGGCCAACTCGATCGCTTGCCGGACTATGACCGGCGTCTTGCGCAACCGATGGCCAGGCCGACCCTGGATGCCACCAGGGAAGCCGCCGCGGTGCGCCTGCGGGCGCGCATCCCCGGCTTGAGAATCGAGTTGGATTCGGTGCTGGCCTCCCCGAGGTTCGTTTACAGTCGTTGCGGGCTTCTAACGCCAGCTCCCTGGGTGTCCGGGCAGTTCTGGGGTGGCGATACGAACCAGCTTGAGATTGGCCAACCGGCAACTGCTCCCAAGGCCGGGGCGGTAACGGAGAGCGCCACGAATCAAGTGGCCGGTCGTGACGAAACCATAGCGTGCATTAAGCGATTTTTGGACGAGAATGCGGCGCTGTTCGGCTACGGCAGCGAGGCGCTCGAATCGGCGCGGATCACGAAAAACCACGTGATTCCGGGCACGGGCATGCGGACCATGGTCTGGCAACAGGAATTGGACGCGATACCGATATTCGAGGCTTCGCTCTATGGGCACATGACCAGGAAGGGCGAATTGGTAAATTTATGCAGCCAGTTTGTTCCGAACCCGGCCCAGGCCGCTGACGCGGTAGTCTCGAATCGGATGATCGTTGAGTCCCAGCCGCCCGTCCGCCCGGAGGAGGCGGTCGCGACCGCGGCGGTGGCCATAGGTGAAACGGCGACGGTAGAGAAAATCGAGGCGGTCGGGCCAAGCGACCCCTCGGGAACGACCCTACGCCAATGCTTCACCGGTTCGATGCTGAAAGACGGCGCGGAGGCACAACTCCTATGGCTACCACTGAACCGTCAAACAATGAGCTTATGTTGGAAAGTGATGCTGGTGGGCAAAACACGCGGTGAACTGTTCGAGGTTCTGGTCGATGCGCAAACTGGGGAGTTCGAGCTGCGTCGCTGCTGGACCTTCCACCAGCAATCATCGAGCTACCGGGTGTTTGCCAATAGCAGCCCGTTGCCGTGGTTTTACGATATTTATCCGTCGCGGAGGTATCGGGGATTGTCCGTTCCGGGAACAAATCAACCTCCGGACATGGCCGATCACAAATTGGTCGAGGTCGTGCCCGAGGACGATTGGATCAACCAGGGAGAGACCAGGACAATTGGTAACAACATCGATGCGCACCTGGACTGGGAAGGAACTTTGCCGCAATACAACGCGACCGCCTCACGCCCATCCAATGCGAATTTGGTTTTCGATTACAGTTGGGATTCCAACCAATCGCCAATGTATGGCAACAATACCAATGCCGCTGTGGTTAACGCCTTTTTCTGGGCGAACTGGATGCACGACCGGCTTTACGAATTGGGATTCACTGAGACAGCGCATAATTTTCAAATGGACAATTACGGGCGCGGCGACGAAGACAGCGTCGATGGCGATCCTATTTGCGTGGACGTTCAATGGGAGGCCAATAAGACTTCCCGGAATGGGTCAGATATGCTGGTTGAGCCACAAGATGGGCCTCCGACATCAGAGGTTCTTAAAGGCTACGCCCATATGCGGCTTGGCATTTGGGATGGTCCGGACCCCGATCGTGACGCTGCCATGGAAGCGGAAACCATTCTTCACGAATACACGCACGCGCTTGTTGCACGGTTGGCGGGTTCAGTAAATATGACCCTAAACGAGGGTTGGGCCAACTTTTATCCCATGGCATTGCTAAGTCAGGCCGATGAAAGCCCGGGCGAGGTTTATCCTATGTGTGCCTATACCACTCGCAATTGGGCTAGGTCACCAAATGATCCGCTGACTAATAATTACTATTTCGGGATCACCCTGTACCCGCATTCCCTCGATATGAGTAAGAACCCGCTGACGTTTGTAGACATAAATTTCGTCCAATGGGATGGCCATCCCGGGATACCTCGGAATCCTGAATACCCGGACCCGCTAAATTACCTGTACGTAGGCCAACCATTATGGACCGTTACCCTATGGGAGGCTCGGGCCAACCTGATTGAGAAGCATGGATTTTCGGAAGGGAACCAGAGGATTCTCCAATTAGTGACTGACGCCATGGGGCTTGGCCTGCCGGTTACGTTTCTAGATTACCGATCTTGGACGGTGGGTGGTGAGCCAAGGCGGGAGCCATACCGTCAAGTTGGTGAACGCGAACGGGACTGATGTGACAGGCGGATCGGTATCGGTGAACACGGCTTCACAGCCCACGGGGCAATTTGCTTACGCGAGCCTTTCTACCCCGGTCATATTGGCGGCCAACACGACCTACTACTTGGTAAGCCAGGAGGCACAGTATGGGGACCAGTGGTACGACGACTCGGCGTGTTATGTGACGAACTGCTTCGCGGTTACAACGATTTGGCCGGCGTGGGCCAACAACGGGGAACAGACTTACTACATTTACACCAATTACGCCAACCACAGCTACGGCCCGGTGAGTTTCCGGTATCGGGTTGGTACTCCGCTCGTCACGGGTGAAGCTTTTGATAACGGATTAAGAAATAATTTCAGCGGTTGGGTTGGATTTCAATTTACGGTTGCCGATCAACCGATGACGGTGACGCAATTGGGACGGTGGGTGGCGAGCCAAGGGGGAAGTCATACGGTGAAGGTGGTGAACGCAAATGGAACGGACGTGACTGGTGGGTCGGTGTCGGTGAGCACCTCCGGCCAACCGGTGGGCAGGTATGCCTACGCGAATCTGGCTGCCCCGTTGGTGCTTTCAGCCAATACAACCTATTATTTGGTAAGCCAGGAGACGCAATATGGAGACCAGTGGTACGATTATGCGGCGTGCTATTTGACCAGCAGCGGTACGGCGGTGCTGAATTATGCCGCTTACGCCGAAAATGGAAGCCAGACCTATTACGTTCTCACCAACCGGCCTTAGCGAAGCTATGGTCCAGTGAGCCTTCGGTATCTCCAGCCCACCCCGTGAGGTGAAACGGGCCGGCCGATTGCTTGGTTAGTCCCTACTATTCGACTGGCAGCGTCAACGGCGGGTGCCTGGCCAATTACCTGTGGAACTTCGGCGATTGGCAAGGCAGTCGTTATCCCCGCCGCGCCGGGCTCATGATCTCCCCACCAACGATCACGGTCTGGGGAGTGAGTTACGGAACCGGCCGGTCTATTGGTTCCGGATGAATCGTCACGTCAGCACCCGGTATCGCCTCTTGCACAAGCTTTTCCACTTCTTCGGTGATTTGGTGGGCTTCGCTCAAAGTCTGGTTGCCATCGAGCGACAAATGAACGTCGATAAATATCCGGGCGCCCGAGCTCCGCACCCGCACCGAATGACAATCTCCGACTTTGCTCATCGATTCCACCATTGTCTTGACCTTGTCCGCCATTCCTTCCGGAGCAACGTCCATCAGGCCTTCGACGGTGCGAATGCCGAGGCTGACACTGATGTAAATGACGATGATGGCGACTCCCAAGGCGGCCACGGCGTCCGCCTTGCGGAGGAAATCCAACGCCGGATAAGTATTGGCTATTTCAACGCCGACCAGGCCCCCCAAAACCACCGTTGAACTCCAAATATCGGTGCGGAAATGCAGTGCGTCAGCCTCCAGGGCCTGGCTGCCGTGCTTCATTGCCGTCCGGTAAAGCATGCGCGAGCGGGATACATCGACAACTATGGAGATGAGCATGACCATGAACGCCCAGCCGAGCGCCTCGACTTCCACGTGCTTGATGACCAGCCGGTCAAAGGCCTCGTGTATGATCCATACGCAGGTGGCCAGCAAGAGAAGCGTCTCGAAAAACGCCGACAGGTTCTCCGCCTTGCCATGCCCATACAAGTGCTTTTGGTCGGCGGACTTGCCCGAGAGCCTCACGGCGAAATAAGTGATCAGTGCCGCCGCCAAATCAAGGCCTGAATGAGCCGCTTCCGCCAAGATGCCAAGACTGCCACTCGCCAAACCGACCACGAGTTTGAGGCCTGTCAAGAAGACCGCTGCCAGCACGGAACTCAGGGCCGCCGATCTCGTTTCATGCTCCGTGGACTTCGTAAT
Organism: Candidatus Omnitrophota bacterium; assembly: GCA_023473405.1. Taxonomy (GTDB): domain Bacteria; phylum Verrucomicrobiota; class Verrucomicrobiia; order Limisphaerales; family UBA1319; genus JAMCZD01. The sequence continues at coordinate 10,598 of JAMCZD010000260.1, read as the reverse complement.
TGAACGGTTTTCATTGTGCTTATCCATGCGTGCGATCTCTAGACACTTCCACAATAGTGGCGTCGTCACAAGGCAAAATGTAAATCCTGTGGATCCTGTAGATCCTGTCAGCAGGCTTCAGGATTGGCATGGAACGGCTTGTCTGCTGTTTGCTACCCTGTTACTGCTGTTCCTTGCGGGAATAGGCCATGAAATAGAGGAGCGGCACGACGACTGGGGCGATGATCATCGAGACCAAGCCGCCGGCCATTAGCGAGATAGCCAAGCCCTGAAAGATCGGGTCGCTCAAGATCACGCTTGCACCAACCACAACCGCCAGGGCGGTTAGCATGATGGGACGGAACCGCACCATGCCGGCGTCCACGACGGCCTTTGACACCGGCAGGCCTTCAGCCAGACGCAGCTCGATGAAATCGACAAGGATAATCGAGTTGCGCACCACGATACCGGCACCGGCCATGAAGCCGATCATCGAGGTGGCGGTAAAGAAGGCATTAAGCGCGCCGTGCGCGGGCAAGATGCCGATGAGCGAGAACGGGATGACCACCATCACGATCAATGGCGTGAGGAAAGACCGGAACCATCCAACCATTAGCACGTAGATCAAGACGAGCACCGCGCCGAACGCCAGGCCGAGGTCGCGGAACACCTCGATAGTGATGTGCCATTCGCCGTCCCATTTGACGGTGGGTTGGTTTTCGGTAAATGGCATATAGTAATTCAGGATTTTGATGGAAGGCGTCGTGCCGCCGAAGTCGGTCGGATTGAGTTGGCGAAGCTTGGGGTTCATCTTGAGGATCGCATAGACAGGACTCTCGATTACGCCCGCAACATCGCCTATCACATAGACAACCGGCATGAGGTTCTTCCGGTAAATGCTCTTGTCGGCAATCAGATGGTTTACCTTGACCAATTCGCGCAAAGACACCAGCGGCGGGCTGCTGCCGGGTCCCGCTGATTCCGGCGAGGCATTGCCACCGGCGGACTGAACCTCCAACGCGAGCAGATCGCTCGAAGAAGTGCGGTCTTTGCGCGGGAGCTGAAGAAAAAGGTCGACCGGTTCTTTTTCATAAGGCATGTGGACCAGGTCGACCGACTGCCCGCCAACGGCAATACCCAGGGTTTGCGCGACGGCCTCGGCGGTGACGCCGTTGAGCGCGGCCTTTCGTTTGTCAACGACGAACTGGTCTTTGGCCTGGTTAGCCTCGACGTACCAATCGACGTCCACCACGCCATCGGTATGCTCGAAGATATCGTATACTTTGCGGGCTAGGGCGAGGCGGTCCTTCGCGGTAGGAGCGAACACCTCGGCTACCAGAGTCTGAAGGACCGGCGGGCCGGGCGGGACCTCGGCTACGGCGGCGTGGGCCTGGTATTTTGCGGCGATAGCGGCTACACCTGGACGCACACGTTCGGCGATATCGTGGCTTTGGGCGCTGCGCTCATCCTTGGGCAGGAGATTGATTTGGAGATCGGCGTAATGAGGACCTTTTCGCAGGTAATAGTGCCGTACCAGGCCGTTGAAATTGAACGGCGCCGGCACGCCCACGTAAACCTGGTAGTTCGTTACCTCGGGTGCTTGCCGCACACTTGCGGCGATTTCACGGGCGGCCTGGGCCGTCTTTTCCAGGGAACTGCCTTCGGGCATATTGAGCACGATTTCGAACTCGCTCTTATTATCGAACGGCAGCATCTTCACCTTTACCCAACCGATGCCGACCAGGGCCATCGAGCCTAACAGCAGCAGAACGATGACGGCGAGAAATGTGTAACGCACTCCGCGATGCCCGATGAGCGGCCCCATAAATCCCCGGTACAAACGCGGTATCAAACCTTCCGCCTCCGACGCATGCGGATCAGGGGCTTTTTCAGTGGCCTGACCGTTGTCAGTCGTAGCCGCCTGGGTTTCTTCCGAGCGGATTTTCTTCCGCCACTGCAAGATATGAATGGCTGCCCAAGGGGTGACAGTGAAAGAAATGGCGAGCGAGAAAAGCATGGCGGCGCTCGAACCGATGGGTATGGGGCGCATGTAAGGCCCCATCATGCCGCCGACCATTGCCATTGGCAGCACCGCGGCTATCACCGCAAACGTGGCAAGGATGGTTGGATTCCCGACTTCGCTCACCGCTTCGACGGCGATCCGAGCCGCTGGACGTCCCCGGTTCTGCGGCATGCGGAAATGGCGAACAATGTTTTCGACCACCACAATGGCGTCGTCCACGAGGATACCGATCGAGAAAATCAACGCGAAAAGCGTGATCCGGTTAAGCGTGAAGCCGTAGAGGTAGAAGACCAACAGGGTGAGCGCCAGCGTCGAGGGAATGGCCACTGCCACCACCAGCGATTCGCGCCAGCCGAGCGCAAGCAGGATCAGAATAGACAGAACCTCATGCCGGTTGTCTATGTGATACAGCAGTTCATTGGATTTTTCCTCCGCCGTCCGACCGTAATTGCGGGTTACGGCCATATGAACGTCGGCGGGTATGATGGTGCGACGGATCGCGTTGACTTTCCTGATAACTTCCGTGGCCACGGTGATTGCGTTGGCGCCGGGCCGCTTGGCGACACTGAGAGTAACCGCCGGCGTTTCATGCGCCAGGGCTGAGGTAGCGGCGCCGTCCCCGTAAAACACATATTGAGACGGCTCAGCCGGGCCATCCACTATATCGGCCACCTCGCGCAGGTAAACGGGCCGCCCGCCATACACGCCTACGACGACGTTGCCAACTTCCTGGGCATTCTTGAGAAAACCGCCGGTATCGACTACGACTGAATTGTTGTTATGAGTCAGGTCACCGGACCGGAACTGCCGGTTGGCCTGTTGGAGCATTGGAATCAAGGCCAGCGGCGAAAGGTTCCGCGAGGCCAGCCGCACCGGGTCCAAAAGAACTCGGACCTGGCGGTTTTCGCCGCCGACGATCGTTGTTTCGGCGACATCAGGCACTTGCTTGACGCTATCATCGAGTTGGGCTGCGAGGCGGCGAAGCGTGTATTGGTCAAGGTAAACCATCTGATTCGACCTGACGGTTGGCCTCGACGTCTTCACCGACTCGGAAGCGGACGATCACCAGGCATTGGCCGGGTTGGGAGGTCGAGTAGATGTATTCGACTCCGGGAATTTCCCAGAGCAGTTTTTCCATGGGGACGGCGGCGCGCTCCTCGACTTCCTTCGAGTCGAAGCCGGGCATCGAGACCATCACGTCGATCATCGGCACCCTGATCTGGGGCTCTTCCTCGCGCGGCAGCATGATCACGGCAAAGGCGCCGAGGAGGATCGAGGTGATGACGATCAGCGGGGTGAGCTTGGAATCAATGAACGCATGCGCGATCCTGCCCGCCAGACCGAGTTGGGTATTGGAGTTGTCGGCAGCCATGTCAATGGATAAGTCTAGTGTCCGGGTTCTGGAGTCTCGAGTGATTCCGCGAGGCCAACCGTCAGGTCGAGTTCTTTCGTCCGGAATTTGGGAGTGGCAGTTGGGCCGCCGAAGACTGCGCAGCCAGGGGCTGGCCGTCTATCAGGGTGGCGGCTCCTTTAACTACGACCTTGTCGCCGGCTTGGACGCCGGAGAGCAGTTCCACCTCGTCGCCGATTCGTTTGCCGGTCTTGACCAGGCGCAACTGGGCCTTGTTGTCGATTGCGACGAACACGATCTCCATCTGACCACGCCTTACGACCGCCGAGATGGGAACACGCGGCAGGGTGGTTTCGCCCACCGGCAACACCACGCGTCCGAACTGACCCGAGCGCAAGCCGGGTGCAGCGGGCAGGTCGAACTTGACGCTAAAGGTTCGGCTGTTGGGGTCCGCCGAGGGGGCAATTTCGCGGACTACGCCTTCGAGTTCGTTGGTGACGGCTTCGACGCGCACGGGGCGTTTGGCCTCCAGGTGCACGCTGCCAATGAGGCCTTCCGGGACGTTGGCTTCCAGGCGCAGTCCGGCAGGGTCCTCGAGCTCGACGAGGGGACGGCCCGGGGTGGCCAGGTCGCCCACGTCGGATAGTTTGCGGGCGATCATCCCGTTGAACGGGGCGGTCACAGTGGCGTAGCCCAGCATCGTTTCGGCCTCTTTCACGGACGCCGCGGCGACCCGGTATCGAGCCTGAATGCCATCGAATTCCTGCTGGGTTACGGCCTTGCCTTTCAGCAGGTTTTCATAGCGTTTGAAATCGCCCTCGGCCTGGTCGAGCATGGCCTTGGCTTGGGTGAGCTTGGCCTGGATTTCCCCAACCTCGAGCTGGGCGATCAGGTCGCCGGCCTTGACGGACTGGCCGAAGACGACCGGCATGGTTTGGATGCGTCCGCTGATCTTTGCCTCGAGGGTGGCGTGGAGTTTCGGACGCACCGTGCCGAGCACCTCCTCCATAGCCTGGTAGGTCTTGTTTTGCACGGGCATGAGTTCGACGGTGGCGGTTGGCAGACTCTCGGCCGGCGGTTTTGGTGCTTCCTTGTGACAGCCTGCCACCAGGGCTGCCAGCGCCAGTGCGTAAAACGTCTTCATTGACAAGCTGGAGAATTGCATATTATCGACTCTGGTTCGAGAAATCCAACTGCGGCAGGCCCAGCGCCCGGCGCACTGCTGCGACCGCGATGCGCCGGTCGGCTTCCGCATCGGCCTGGCGCACTCGTGCGGCGGTGAGGGCGGTTTCCGAATCGATGAGTTGGACGGCCAGTGCCAGTCCCTGGCCGAAGCGGGCGCGGGTGAGTTGTTCGCTTTCGGCGGCCTGTTCGACGGCTTTCGCGGTCACGGTGAGGCGTTCGGTGGCGTCGTTGAGATTGAGTTGGGCCTCTTGCAGTTGCAGGTCGAGGCCCAGGTTCAGTTTACGCTCCGATTCCCGGACCTGGTCGAGGTTGGCTTCGGCTTCGCGGACCTTGGCGCGGGTCAGCATGCCGTCCCACAAGTCCCACTGGAGCAAGGCGCCGACGGTGTAACTGGTGCCGTCGCCATTCATTTTCCAGCCGCGATCGTAATCGACGCTGCCAAACGCGCCGAGGCGCGGTATGTAACCGCTTTTGGCTCCACGAACCTGTTCTTCAGCCGCGCGCTGGCGCTGGCGCAAGGCCGCCAACTCGGGCCGGCCGGAAAAATCGCCCGATGCCGGCGCCGCGATTGCCGGGGCGGTGTCGGCCACTTCGAACTCGCCACTTTCGATGCCGAGAAGGGTGCGCAAGGCTCGTTGGGCCAGGGCATAGGCATTGTGGGCGCGGAGAAGGTCTTCACGCGCTTGGGCGAGGCGCACCTCAACGTCAAGCAAATCGGCGCGGAGAAGAGTGCCTCTAAACTCCCGCTGACGGGAGATTTGGACATTATTCGTGTAAGAATTCACCGCTGCCTGGGCTGCGCGGATGAACTGCCGGGTTTTGAGCACGGTGTAAAAGGCGCGGGCGACTTCGAAGCCAAGGGTATTCCGAACAGCCAGAGCATCTTGTTTGGCGGCTTCGGTGCCGGCCTTGGCGGCGGCGCGTCCGGCGCTGATGGCGCCGCCGGCGTAGATCGGGGCTGTTACGAGACCTTTGACATTCAGGTCATCCACGCCGGGGAGGTCGTTGAAATTTGGCGGCGAGCTATAGTTGTAGGCGCGCTGAGCCAGGATGCTTCCGAACACCATCATCGGGTTGTCAGTGCGCGTATAACTGGATTGGAATTGGAGCTTGGGCCAAACGGCGGCGTTGGCTTGTTCAACACCGGCTTGCGCGGCCGCGATGCGCTGGCGGGCGAGCCGCGCATCGGGGTTGTTGGTCATGGCGTACGACAGTGCACGTTCCAAAGTCCACGGCTCGACTGCATGAGTCGCAATGGACAACGAAAGCGCCATCCCCAAAAGGCCAAGATGCGCTCTCATTTGGCGCATGCGGGACAACCGACGCCAATTTTCCTGAGAATGATTTCCAGCGGGCAGAACTTCGTCATCGAAGACTGGAGCAGGTTGAACCCGACGAACGCCGTGAACCAGAGCCAGTAGGGGCTGACAAAGTGCGCCAGGGCGAGACTGGCCAGAATGAAAATCCCGGCAAACATGCGGATATAGTTTTCAACCGTCATACCGTCATCCTTCTTTTTGCGCGTTGATTTCAATGGAGGCTGGATGCGACTAATGCACCAACCACCAATCCATAAATAGTGCTGATGAATGGGTTGCTCGTCAATGGGCAAGCTCCGGTGGAGCATCCGACCAGTTTATGCCAGCCGAAGCCCAGCACGGCGCCTACCCCCGCGCCGATGAGAATGCGCGCAATCATAAGCTGCACATCGAAGCCTGCGCCTTAAGCGGAAACAGTCTCAGACGCGCGTTCGAGCCACGTTTTGAGCGAACGCGGCGAGGCCAGCCCAACGATCTGGTCAACCGCCTGGCCGCCACGAAACAGCATCAGCGTAGGTACCCCGGCGATCTGGAAGCGTGCGGCGAGCACGGGGGCGTCGTCCACGTTCAGTTTGGCGAATTTGATTTTGCCGGCGAACTCGCCCGCCAGTTGCTCGAGCAGCGGGGCCAGCATCTTGCAAGGGCCGCACCACGGGGCATAAAAATCAACCAACACCGGGCCTTGGGCCTGGAGGATTTCGGATTCGAAACTCGACTCAGTCAATTCAACAATGTTTTTCATAATTCAATTTATATTCGTTCGTTTCTAAAGGAACTGAGCCGCCGAAGGCCGAAAAGTTACACTTCCCAGGCCATGGGACAACGTGCGCTCTGCTCCATCCCGCGGTCTGGGGAGCGGAACCGATGATCGAATGGGAGGGTCAGGACGCGGCGCCGCATCTATTTTCTTGAAGTCAGTAACTTGGTTTCCGGGCATTTCGAGTTATATTGACCGCACGACCGGGGCAGGGAGTCCCGGTCAATGAATGGAGATGAACGGCTTGGCAATCATTGATCGGGTGTTACTGGCCTGTTTTTTCGGGCTTGGCATTACCTTGATCGGCTGGGGATTGATTACGTTGTTCATTGTAACGGTTGCGGGGTTGGTAGTGTTTGTCATCTCCCTGGCCGGTTGGATTGGAGGCGTCTGCCATGACCAACAAGAACGATAAAACCGAGCAACTGCAGCCCACCGAGCCGGCCCCGAGAATTCAACGCCGGCGGTTCCTGGAACGGCTTAGTGTCGCTCTGGGGGTGGTTGCCGGAGCAGTATTGGCCGTGCCGGGATTTGGTTTTATCTTTTCGCCGTTGTGGCGAAAGACGCCGCGGGTCTGGAGATACATTGGCAGGTTGGAGGAATTCAAGGTTGGCCAGACGGTCAACGTCGCCTTTTTGGACTCCTCACCGCTGCCGTGGGCGGGAGTAACCGCGCGCACCGCAGCCTGGTTGAGGCGCGAGAGCGAAGACAAGTTCATCGCTTTTGCGGTGAACTGTTCGCACCTCGGCTGCCCGGTGCGGTGGTTGCCCAAGGCGAACCTGTTTATGTGTCCGTGCCATGGAGGGGTTTACTACAGTGATGGTCGTGTGGCCGCCGGGCCGCCGCCGCGTCCGCTTACTCGATTCTCTGTGCGGGTGAGGAACGGTGGAGTTGAGATCGAGACGGGTCCAATACCGATCACCTAACCCTAAAAGACATGCCAAGAATCCTGCAAGCCATCTGGAATTGGTGTGAGGAACGGGCCGGTTTATCGGCAGCCGTCGGCCCAATGGCCGAGCACATAGTTCCGCGGGACGCCAAGTGGTGGTATGTTTTCGGCAGCGCCACTTTGCTGGCGTTTGGGGTGCAAGTGGCTTCGGGCGTTATATTGGCGTTCTCCTATATTCCATCGGCTTCGCAGGCCTATGACACGCTGCGTTTTATAAGCAACGACGCCGTGTTCGGCAGTTTCCTGCGGGGCCTGCACTATTTTGGGGCCTCGGCGATGGTGCTAATGGTCGGCGTTCATATGGTGCAGGTTTTCTTGTTTGGTTCATTCAAATTCCCGCGCGAGATGAACTGGATGAGCGGCGTGTTGCTTCTCGGTTTGACCATTATGATGGGGTTTACGGGGCAATTGTTGCGGTGGGACCAGACGGCGGTCTGGTCGGTCGTGGTTGCCGCGGAACAAGCGGGGCGCATCCCGATCATTGGCAATGGCCTGGCACATTTCATCCTGGGCGGGCAGACCGTGGGCGGGGCGACCTTGAGCCGTTTTTTCGCGATCCATGTCTTCATCGTGCCGGCCATGATATTCGCCTTTGTCGGATTGCACCTCATGCTGGTGCTGCACCATGGGATTTCAGAACCGCCGCGGTCCGGGGAACCGGTGGACCCGAAGACCTACCACCGGAAATACGAGGAACTTCTCAAGCGCAACGGGTGCCCTTTTTGGCCCGATGCAGCCTGGCGGGATGTGGTTTTTGGATCGGCGATGTTGTTGGTGGTTGTGCTGTTGGCGGTCTTCGTCGGTCCGCCGAAACTTGGTCCGCCGCCCGACCCGAGCATCATCCAGGCGGACCCGCGCCCGGATTGGTATCTGTTATGGTACTTCGCCCTGCTGGCATTGATTCCGCGCAGCCTGGAGGATGCGGTCATGGTGCTGGGGCCGTTGCTGGCCGGCTTGTTCCTTTTTGTGCTGCCGTTTGTTTTTAATAAAGGCGAGCGCAGTCCGAGGCGGCGTCCGTGGGCCATTGGGGCGGTGCTCATGATCGTGTTATCGGTTGGCGTCTTCTGGCATGAGGGCGTTCTTTCTCCCTGGTCACCGAACTTCAATGTCAAGCCATTGTCCGAAAGGGTGGTCGGGGTTGCCCAGGGGCCGGTTGCGGACGGTGCAGAATTGTTTTACGAAAAGGGCTGCCTCAATTGCCACCTCATCGAGGGCCACGGTGGACACCGCGGACCGGACCTCACCCTGGTTGGCGATAAACTGACTCGTGCCGACGTTATCATTCGCATTCTGAACGGCGCGGAGAATATGCCTGCCTTTGCCAATAATCTCGAGCCCGGTCAGCTTGAGGACCTGGTGGCGTTTCTACAATCCCGGAGAACAAATTGGCCTGCTAATTAAAGGAGATTCCAATGAACGTCCAATTAAAAAACCAACGCGCCCTGGTGACCGGCGGCAACTCCGGCATCGGCGAAGCAGTGGTGCTTGCGCTGGCCGAAGCCGGTGCCAACGTCGCCATCAACTACGTCACCCATCCCGAGACCGCCAAGGCACTGGTCGGGCAGATTCAACAACACCAGGGCGATGCCCTTGCGCTCGAAGCTGACGTAAGCAATCCAGAAGCCGTCGCCCGCATGTTCGCCGAACTGGACAAGTCCTGGGGCGGACTGGACATCCTGGTAAACAACGCCGGAATAGACGGGCCGCGCGCCCCGGCGTGGGAAGTTGACTTGGCCGGGTGGCGGAAGGTGCTCGAAGTGAACCTGTTCGGGACCTTGCATTGCGCCAGGGAGGCGCTGAAACGCATGGTGGCACAGAAACGCGGTGTGGTCCTCAACATGAGTTCGGTGCATGAGGTCATCGCCTGGTCCGGCTATAGCGCATACACGACCAGCAAGGCCGGCTTGGCCATGCTGACGAAGACCTTGGCGCAGGAAGCCGCGCCATTTGGGGTGCGCGTGCTGGCCCTCGCGCCCGGTGCCATTCAAACGCCGATCAACCAGTCGGTCTGGTCCGATCCCAAGAACTACGAGGATTTGTTGGATAAAATCCCGCTAAAGCGCATGGGGCAGCCGGACGAGATCGCGCAGATGGCGGTCGTCCTGGTTTCCGACGTGGCTTCCTATGTAACTGCGCGCACCATTTTTGTTGACGGCGGCATGACCGATTACCCCGGCTTCGCCCACGGCGGATAGTAAGTCTGCTGGATTAATAGTGGTTAAGAAAGATTTCTGAGTGAGGTTTTACTCGGAATTCTGCAAGTCTTTCGGCTGGGCGTGAAGCCTTCAAAAATACAGCACGCAAGGTCACCAAGGCAACCGCGGACATCCCCTGAAAGCTGGTGTCCGTTGCCGTATTTTCCCAGTCGACAGCCATCGCTGTAGGCCCGACGCTTGCGGAAAGCGTCAGGTTAGCATTGGTTGAAATATGGGTCAGCCCTTCTGCGCTTGCAAGACCTTGGCCAGGGAATGGAGTAATGACGGCGACAGCCGTTTTTCTAGGACTCAACCGATGCCAAAGGCCTTCACAAAAACCGGTTGCAGACCCATGGTGACTCACCTTCACGAGTGCTGAGCACAGTTTTTTGGATGAAAACCTGCGTACTGTTTCGTTCCACGCCTCCGCATCAATATCGCCACCGAGAATGATGCTTGGCTGTTTTCGTGCCAAAAAGCCTTGCTTGGCATCAAAGCAACTCTCCAGCGCTCTTTCGCATAATAAGGCACGTTCCCCAGACGCTCCAATCGGCGTCGCATCCAGACTCCAAGTCTTCACCAGTCTGGTCGTTAATTAGCAAGACGATGGCGGAGTTCCCAATGAGACTTGTGACTCTCCCCGCAAACGATGCCAATATTTTGGGCTTGTCAAGCACGGCAGTCGGTAATCGTTCAAACTCTCCCGCCGTTGTCCCAACGTTGCACCCATGCTGTCGCAATTCTGAAAATGTCGAGATTATGAAGATGCCCAGGGCAGAGGATATCGCCTTCATCTTTTGTCCATTCGCGTTTGGATGATTACCGACTGCCGTGCTTGAC
>JAMCZD010000012.1 GCA_023473405.1 Candidatus Omnitrophota bacterium | reverse complement strand
CATTTGAATGGTCATCCCATATAAAATAGTCAAGGAACCCGTGCCCACAGTGCCGGTAACGGTCCCGTTGGTCACCGCCACCCCCGGATAATACATGGTATTAGCCGCTTTGAATACTCCATTGCCGCCAAACGCCGCGGGCGAGGCGTCTGGAATTACAAAGTTGCCGCCGGCGCCGTAATAGAAGTAGAGATCGACAAAAGGCGCCGATCCCAAGCCGCTGATGGTGAAGTCGGCCCTGCCCAAGACGTTCCCGCCCGAACCCACGTATAGGTAATCACCCAACAGAGCGGCCGCCGCCGCCGGATCGCTTCCGGCATCAGGGCAATCGCCGGCCACAGGATAAATCATAAAACTCACCGGGGTGGCATCACCGACCGAGTTCACCAAGTTATTGCTGCTGACGGTGAGGTTCGGGTCATCCAGGCCGTCGGGGAGCCGGGAATCTACCAGCACACCATTCCAGACGTTGCCGCCACCAGCCGCTCCCTGGCCCTCATAGGTGGGGCCCGGGCCGCGCGGAGGATTGTTTTGTGCGCCATTGAAATCGATGTTGATAGTGGAATTGGCGGAAGCCTCATTCAGAACGACGAAGTTAAAATCGCTCATCTGCCTGACCGGCGGAGTGGCATCATCGTCAAAGATGATGCGGAAGGTGTTGGTCGAACCCGGAGGCCAGTTTGCGGCTGGGCTGAATGTGACCGTGGTAACCGATGAACCCGCCGGTTTGCTGACCGTCGCTGCCACCGGCTGTCCATTGACCTGCAGTTGTACTGAGCCGGGGACGACTTGACTCACATAATCCTCCAGTTCAACGGTGATCGGAGCGTTGGCCCGGGCCCCGCCACCGGTGGGCGACGCCGATTTGATGAACGGTTGCGGCAAGGCCTTCTGAATGGTCAGTCCATACAAGAGCGTTAATCGACCGTTGCCCATCGTACCGGTAACCGTTCCGTTGGTCACCGCGACCTTGGTAAAGCAAATCGTGTTGTCCGGCGTGAACACTCCGCGAGCGGCAAACGAAACGGGCGCACTTCCAGGAATGACAAAGTTACCGGACATATCCGTTCTTTCGGCAGCCCCATAGTAAAAATAAAGATCGACAAAGGGCGTCGTCTCCAGGCCGCTGATGGTGAAGTCAACCGTTCCAGCCGTTTGCTCGCTGGAGCCCGTGTAGATGTAATCACCAAATAGTGCGGCCGCTCCGGCCGCGTCGCTGCCACTATTCGGATTATCGCCGGCTACCGGGCCGATGGCGAAGCCGACGGAAGTGGCTTGTCCGAGTGAGTTGACCAAGTTATCAGCGCTGACGGCGAGGTTGCGATCATCGGTCCCGTCCGAGACCCGTGAATCGGCCAGAACACCATTCCACGTTGTTCCGCCACCCGCCGCGCCCTGGCCGGCGAAGGTGGGGCCGGGATCATGGGCAACCGGAGTGTTCTGGGCGCCGGAGAAATCGAGATTGATGGTCGCGGCCGCCACGGTTTCATTCAAAACGGTAAAGGCAAAATTCCCGGTTTGCACCAGCGCCGGAGACGAATTATCGCCAAAGGTGACCACAAAGGTATTGGTCGAGCCGGGCGCCCAGTTGCTGGCCGGCGTGTAAGAGACCGAGGTGGTCGCCGAACCTGCCGGTTTGCTGACGGTTGCCGCCACCGCTTGTCCGTTTACCGACAGTTGGACCGAGCCGGGCACGACCTCCGTAACGTTATCCTGCAACTCGATGACAATGGATGCGTTCGCCATAACTGCCGGACCGGACGGTTCCGCCGATTTAATGAACGGTTGCGGCAACGGATTCGCAACTTGAATCGTCATTCCATCCAATACGATCAATGACGATCCATTACCCACCGTGCCGGTAACGGTCCCATTGATTACCGGGACATTCGCAAAGTAAAGGGTGTTGTCCGGGGTGAAAATACCGTTCCCGCCAAAGGTCGCTTGCGAGGCCCCGGCAACCGATACATTGCCGTTGTATCCGAAGTAGAAATACAGGTCCACCGAAGCCGCCGCTCCCAGTCCGCTAATGATGAAATCGGCCTTCTGCGCGACTTGTCCGGCGTTGCCTACGTAACAGTAATCTCCGAACAGGGCCGTCTCAGCGCCAGGGTCGGTGCCTGCATTGGGGCAATCGCCTCCGACCGGACCAACGGCAATACTGACCGAGGTGGGGTCTCCGATCGAATTGAGCAAGCCCTTGCTCCCGATGGAGATAATATTCTGGTTATCAAGACCATCCGCAATCCGGGCATCGGCCACAATGCCATTCCAGACGCTGCCACCTCCAGCGGCACCTTGCCCGGCGTATGTGGGGCCGGGGCCACGCGGGCCCGCGTTGTTTTGGGCGCCATTGAAATCAATATTGATGATTTGAGCCTCGAGGTTGTCGGCCGCGTAGCCAGCGACGGCTCCGCCGAACCAGGCCAGACTCGCCGCGAGCGCCGCGACTCCGATCTTAAAACTGTGCAATGCAATCATATTCACTCCTTTTGCAGATTGATAATGAACGCTGGGCAATTTCGGTGTATAAGAGTACGCTTAGGGTCGATTTATGACTTTGAATAAAACTGATTCTGGGACTAAAATCTTCCTGTTTCCCCTATAAATCCTACACATTCTGCTTTTCGCCCACGGTCCACCACACCTCCATCACGATGGACCGCATTTGAGCGGCGGTAACTGGCTCCTCACTGCCTTGGTTTCACCCTATTGAAAGAGTTGGGGGGGTGAATAAAACGGCTTTAACGGATTGTTGTCGCACCGCCTTTTGGTACATCTTCGGGGTCATCTTCATGAAGGTGAGGAAGCTTGCATTGAAATTGCTAAGGCTTTCGAACCCCACCGCCATAGCAGCGTCGATTATTCGGTACTTGGGATCATTGAGCAGCGCTGCGGCGCGTTCAATCCGATAGTTCCGTAAGAAGCGATTCCACGAAACGCCCAGGGCATTGCGGAATAATACCTCCAGCCGCGATCGGCACACACCCGCGGCAGCGGCAACGTCGCGAGCATAAATC
>JAMCZD010000347.1 GCA_023473405.1 Candidatus Omnitrophota bacterium | reverse complement strand
TAATCGGTGGGCGAACATCGCGTGCCTGAAGAGGACCGACGAAGTCAAATTCGTCCTTGGGACAGACGAGGATTATCGCTGGGCCAAGCAGACCCTGGCACAATATCAGTTGTGCGCCATCTGTCCGGTTCTTTTTTCTCATGCTTTTCCCTTGTCGCCCGATCAGAAGCAGACTCCGTTGAAGAGCGCGCCGGCGGGACAAACGCCAATTTCACGACAGCAACTGGCTGAGCGGATCGTCGCGGACGCCCTCGAGGTGCGGTTCCAACTTCAAATGCACAAATTCATCTGGCCCGCCACTGCCCGCGGGGTCTGAATGCCCCCATGATCGCGTTGAAAAGCAAAAGCCAAACCACGTTTAATCTGTTGCGCGCCTACGAATCGCCCAATGTAACCTTTATTGAAGACGGCGGTGCGTGGCCAATCGTCTGGGAACGTGCTCGAGATGTGTGGGTCTGGGACGACCGTGGCAAGAAATACCTCGATTTAACCGCTGGTTTCGGCGTGGCGGCGGCCGGCCACGCCAACCCGCGGGTGGTCAAGGCCGGCCAGGCCCAGATGGAAACGTTGCTGCATGCCATGGGCGACGTGCATCCGCATCGTTTGAAAGCGGAACTGGCTCGCAAGCTCAGCCGGATTACCTTCGAGCGGTGGAGTTCCCCGAGTAACAAGCCAAATAGCGATCCGCAATCGCCCCCTCGAATCACCGGGAAAACCATCTTCTGCAATTCGGGATTCGAGGCAGTGGAAGCCGCGCTCAAGACCGCCATGCTGGCCACCGGCAAACGCGGTGTTATTGCTTTTGAACAGGCCTATCACGGCCTCGGCTACGGGGCCTTGAACGCGACCCATCGCGATTATTTCCGCGCCCCCTTCCGCTCGCAGCTCGGGCGGTTCGGCCAATTTGTCCCGTTCCCCGTTCGAATTGACCATCTAAAACACATTGACATTCTCCTACAGGACCTGTTTATGCATTACCCGATCGGAGCGGTCCTGGTCGAGCCGGTCCAAGGCCGCGGTGGCATTCATATCCCGCCCCCGGAATTTCTCCGACACTTGCGAGCACTATGCGACCGGCAGCAGGCATTGTTGATCCTGGACGAGATTTATACCGGGTTTGGCCGCACCGGGCGCTGGTTCGCGTGCGAGCATTTCCGGATTATTCCCGACTTGGTCTGCCTGGGGAAAGCGCTTACCGGGGGTTTCCCATTGTCGGCCTGCGTCGGCCGGGCAGAGGTCATGGACAACGCCTGGCCGCGGTCCTCGGGAGAGGCAATCCATACCAGCACCTTTCTCGGGCATCCGGTCGGGTGCGCCATGGCATTGGCGCAGGCGGGAGAAATCCGGCGTCGAAACCTTGTCGAGCGCAGTGAAAGGCTTGGGAATTATCTTTTGACATGTCTGAAACAATTACCGCCTCCGCCAAATCACAGATTGGCCGCTCGCGGCCTTGGCTTGATGGCCGGATTGGAAATCACCTCGTCGGACGGCGCTCCGGCGACGGCATTGGTGATGGAGGTGATCAAGGAAATGCTTCGGCGCGGATTCATTCTTTTACCCGAGGGCCAGCACGCCAACGTCATCAGCTTTACGCCGCCGCTGACCATTACCCGGGTCCAACTGCGCCGGACGCTCGAAGTCCTTGGCGAGGTTCTGGCTACGGGTGCGGGCACGCCTGCGTGATGACTTCACCTCCGCTCGATTCCGGCAAATGACGCTCAGCGAGATCAAACGAATTCTGGCCGAAGGCGGCATCCAGCCCGCCAAATCGTTGGGCCAGCATTTTCTGCACGACGCCAACCAGGTGCGCCGTATCCTCGAAGCAGCGGAACTCGATTCGAAGGACCGGGTTCTCGAGATTGGGCCTGGTTTGGGGGCATTGACGGAAGGCTTGGCAGCGCGGGCAGGCCGGGTCCTGGCAATCGAAAAGGACGACCGGCTGTTTGCGTGGCTCGAGGACCATTTTGCCGGGGCGAAGAATTTGTCGCTACGGCACGGTGATGCCCTTGAAGTGTTGCAGCATGAACCCATTGATTGGACCGGTTGGAAACTGGTTTCGAATCTTCCCTACTCGGTCACCTCTTCGATACTACTCCAATTGTCGGCCAGCTCGAATTGCCCGCGCCGCATGGTGATCGCGCTGCAACTTGAAGTTGTCCAGCGTTTATTGGCCGCCCCAGGCGACTTCGATTACGGCGTGCTGACACTGCTCATTCAGTTGCGCTATCGAGTGAACCGCGTTTTCCGAATCACCGCTCGGTGCTTTTTCCCGGAACCCAAGGTGGACTCGGCAGTCCTCGTTTTGGAACGTCGTGAGGAGGCGCTTTTGAGCGAGCGACTTGCGGTAGTGTTTGCCCGGATTGTGAGGCGAAGCTTCTCTCAACGACGCAAAATAATGCTGAAGCTGCTGAAAGAAGATTGGCCTGGTGAACAATTGATTGGCGCTTTTGATCGACTGGGACTTCCCTATCAAGTTCGCGCTGAGGCAGTCAGCCTCGATCAATTTGTCAGCCTGACACGGATGTTGCCAATTCTTCGAATCCAGCCGTCGCCGGACAATCCCGCCACGAAATGAACCGCATCTCGTTGCATGCAAACGGCCACATCATCGCGCAAATCCGGCATTGCCAACAACCGGCGCGCATTGCGTGAATGTTGCATCACGCCGGCCGTATCGTTCTCGCAGGCGCCATAGAAGAGCCGCGCAATCTCGGCGGAATCGGCCGGGAGCGAATCAGGGTAAAGACCTTGAAGACGAGCGCAGAGTGCGCCGGCGGCCAATACGTCCTCGAGAGCCGTTTGGTCCAGGGTGCCGCTGCAAACCAGGAGCAGGTCGGGCGGCGATTGGTCTGCAATCCAGCGTGCGTTGGCCTCGAGGTTAAGCCAGGAACCAAGCAGGGTCGCGGCAGCGCCGGCGCAGGCTCGGAGGGCGCGCGTGCCGTTGGTGGTGGACATCACGATGGCCTTGCCGCAGACACGCTCGCGGGTAAATTCACGCGGCGAGTTTCCGAGATCGAAAT
>JAMCZD010000167.1 GCA_023473405.1 Candidatus Omnitrophota bacterium | reverse complement strand
CTCGATATAGGGGTCCTATAATCTTTGCATACGGCTTGGGCTTTTGAAATGGATTGACGCCCTGCCAGTAAATCATCCACGCCCGTCCGTCGCGTTTCCAGGCATAGATACGGTAGCCGCCGGAGAGTATCTCCGCCCAATCCGCTTCTGTTCCCAGCCGATGGGGTTCGACGGAACGAAGTGCCAGCCATTTCTGACTCGAGTTGGTGGTGGTGCCACATTGCCACAATGTCCCGTCCCCTTTCAATAGGAGCACCGATAGAGGGCCGGAATGTCCTTCGTACCGAACGACTTGCAACCAGTTGGTTTCCTGACCAAACCGCACCAACTCGAGTCAGAAATGGCTGGCACTTCGTTCCGTCGAACCCCATCGGCTGGGAACAGAAGCGGATTGGGCGGAGATACTCTCCGGCGGCTACCGCCGTCGGCGAAAAACTGCCCGCGGGGCTTTTCTGATACCCAGAGCGTGCCATCGGAGCGAAGCCCCAGAGTCTCCTTGCTATTCGCCACCGCTTCCACCCAGTTCGTGCCACCCGCGAAAGGATTCTGAGTCAGGTTCGTCCACTTTTCATTCAACTTGATCCACGAGGACTCGCCAAATACTGACTTTCCGAATTCCAGATCTCGCCAACCGGGTATGGCTCGGTCCTCCCATAGCCTCCCATCCGGCAGCAGGGCTAATATCGCATAACCGTAGGTCTGAAGCGTGGCTGGCTTTGATCCCGTCAAGCGCACCGGTCCGGGCGGCGGTTCGAGCGGGGTGAAGAATTCCCAAACGCGATGGTAGACGGCGGTGGTCGAACCGGCGATAAGCACCAGCGAGGCCGTTACGCCCAGAAGGTTATCGCGCCAAAGTCGAGGGCTCTCGGATCGTCGGCGGAAATTGCGATAGGCGAGGCAAACCAGCGTTGCAAGCAGCACCGGCCACCCGATCATCTTCACCAAATTACCGTTCCAGAGTAAGGAACCGAAGAGCACGGGATGCTGGAACGTCCTCGACATCAGTATGATGAAAAAGATGCCCAGAACTACTGCCGCCGCCAGGGCCTGCAGAAGACTTCGCGTGAAAGTCGAGGCGTAAAAGGCAACCAGCGAAAGGTAAACCAGGATCAGAGTCAAAGCGATGTGCGCCGAGCCCGAAAAGAGTGATGGAAGGCTGGAACGCGCCCCCATTGCCGTTCCGATTCCTTCGGCAATAAAGAGTAGCACCGCGCTTAGTAACCCGCCCAGGACGACCACGAACGACAATTTAACAGCAAACTGGGCTCGGCTCGAGACCGGCAGGCACAGATGCGTGTCCATGGTGCCGAGGCGGCGCTCGTCGGCGATGCTCAGACCACCCACGACCAACGGCACAAACAGCCAGATCAGGCCGAATAAGTCCACCGCCGTGCCAATCATCTCACCGTAGGTATATTGGCCGGCCTTGCGCAAAAACAGCACACCCAGGTGCACCAGGAAGAGCGCCGCCATTCCCATTAAGTTGACCTGGTGCAATTGGAGCTCTTTTGCGCACAACGCCCTCAATGGCCGCCACACTCGGGTTGCCGCTCCCGGTGCGGCACTCACAGTTCGCCAGCCGGGTAAGGCCACCGTGCCGCCGGTCCAGGCTACGCTTTGCGCCCTCAAAAACAACCGCCGGCCCCACCAGAATCCGGCAATCGAGTAAAGGACCAGGACGACCGCCACCACCCAGCTTGATCCTCGGTTTATGAGGACGACCATCGCAATTGCACCGGGAACTAGCAGGGTGAACCAGTAGGCCGCCATAACTTGGCGTAGCAACAGCGCCGTCCAGAGCCCGCCCGCAAAGATCGCCACCACCAGCGGTCCGCCTATCGGCAGTATATCGAGCCAATCCGGCCGACCACGCCCGACGGCCACACAGACCGCGCACGAGATCGCCCAGACCCCAAAAACGGTCACGAGCGCACCGGTCAGGACCGCGACCTTGGTCCGCCAGAGGCGCTGGCGCCCAAGCGGTTGGGTCAGGAGCAATGGCAGTGTCCGCAAACTGAACTCGCGTCCGAAGGTGGACAACGCCAGCATCGCCGCCCCGAAGCAGAACGCGTAAAGTGCAATGGGCGCGGGGGTGCTATAAGCATCGGTGGGCAGCAGCCAGACCGGCACGATGGCCAGCACCAATGCCATCCCGTAAGCCGGAAGCAAAAGACGGATTTCTTTAACAGCCAGCGCGTTCATGATTTTGCCTTGGCTAAGGTTCCGGCGGTTACAAAAATCTCCTCGAGCGACAGCGATTCAGAGCGGAGTTCCTCCGGGTGCAGCGCCCGGAGTCTGGCCAATAATTGCTCGCTCTTGCCGTCCACCAGGATTTCCAGTTCGCGACCTGATTGACGCGCGTTCAGGGCCCCCGCCAGGTCCAACCCGACAGGCGGTTGGGGAAAGCGGACCCGGATTTTCCGGAACCGTTCGCGGGCGTCGTCCGCCGGCATGGTCAGCAGTTCGCGGCCCTTCTCGATGATGGTGAATTCATCGATCAAGCCCTCGAACTCGGCGATCAGGTGCGTCGAGACAAAGACCGTCCGCCGTTCGGGATCGCCGGCGTGGTAGGCCCCGATCACCGTCTGAATGAACTCGCGGCGCACAATCGGGTCCAGCCCGGAGGTGGGCTCGTCCAATATCAGCAGGTCCGGTTCGGGGCAGACGGCGCCGATCAACGCCAATTGCGTCATCTGGCCCCGGGACAGGTGCCCGGCCTTCTGCGCCGGATCGAGCCCGAACCGTTTCATCAGGTCGGCCTCGATCTCCCGGTTCCAATGCCGCCGGAACGAGGCCAGGAATCTCAGCGTCTGGTCCACCGTCATCCACGGGTAGAAGGCGACGGCGTCCGGCACGTACGCCAGGCGCGATTTCACGTCCACCTCCTGACTTTGCGGGTCCAGGCCGAACACGCGCACCGTGCCGGCGTTGGGCCGCAACAGGTTCAACAGGCAGAGGATGGTGGTGGTCTTGCCGGCGCCGTTGCGGCCGAAGAACCCGTAACAGCGCAGATCGGAAGAGC
>JAMCZD010000410.1 GCA_023473405.1 Candidatus Omnitrophota bacterium | reverse complement strand
GAGTGATCTTCACCTCGATGGCCGCGCGCACAACTTCCAAGCTCAGTTTCTCTTCATTGATAATGGCACGATAGCCCAACAGGGTGCGGTCAGCCTCGTAAGCCTTGATCTTGTTCAGCACCTCCGTCTCGCTCGTGTTCAGCAACGCGGCCAATTGATTCGGACGCAAGGTGGCGTTTTCCCGCAACAGTTTCAACAACGGTTCCATGGCGCCAGCTAAACATGAATTGTTCGCGTTGAACATAAATTTTTGTCCTCCCAATTCTTCATTTCCCCAGGCCACCGGGCTAACGCATGAAGCATGAAGTATCCTTACCAACGGCCTGCTGCGCAGTATCGGTTTTGTGTCCCGATCGGGACATTTTTTCGACACATCGGCGCCGGCGGCTGGGGGCGCGGACAGGTCTTTTGCCGCAAATGTATAGATATTTCCGGGACGCCACACTAGATTCTCCGGGTGAAATCGGTTGAAGAGTTTCACCTTGTTCAGCTCGGCAACGGTGTGTTTAGCATCCGGTCGGCGGCGCATCGCGAGACCTTTCATCCCGTCATCGGCCCCGTTGCTGAGGCGGAGGCTCTTTATGTCCGCCCCTTGCGTCTTTCCGAGCGAACCCGGCTTTGCTCGGGTGAATTCGTGATTTGGGATATCGGGTTAGGCGCGGCGGCGAATGCCTTGACGGTGTTGAGGGGGGCGCGGCAAGCAGGCAAATCACTGAGACTGGTGAGTTTTGACTCCACCCTCGAGCCATTGCGGTTTGCCTGGCAGCACGCGCCGGCGCTTGGCTATTTCGAGGGTTACGAAGAGACGATCCGCGAGCTCATTAACCATGGCCATGTGAGGTTTGTCGATTACGGCCATACGGTGACCTGGCAGCTTCATATGGCCGATTTTCCTTCCTGGATCACCCAAGGCACTTGTAGCAAGGGCGCCTCGCCCGTGGGCGAATCGGCCAATACCGCGGCTGGGCTGCTGGGTGCCGAACTCACCACCAATTCCGGCAGTGAATCCATCGGTGATCCCGTCGAAGTGGCTCCGCCGGATGCGATTCTGTTTGACGCTTATTCACCGGCAAAGAATCCCGATATGTGGACAGCCCCGCTTTTTGCTGCTATTTATAAACGGCTCGATCCCAACCGGCCATGCGCCTTGGCAACCTATTCGCGCAGCACCCTGTTGCGAGTAACCTTGCTGATGGCCGGGTTTTATGTGGGACGCGGCCCCGCCACGGGACAGAAAGAGGAAACCACCCTGGCGGCCAATGTTCCGGGCTTGATTGATGAATTGCTCGGCCAGGAATGGCTGCGGCGGGCGCGCCATTCCACCAGCGCGGAACCGCTATGGGAGCCGGTTTACCGCCAGGAACCACTCTCCGAGCGGTCTTGGAAACGGTTGCGCGAACATCCACAGTTTTTGAAGGACACTTGAAAACCTACGAATCACAACTCATGCCTGATCATGTCGAGACTCATTTCACCGCCAGCGAGGCGGTGCGCGACATCGTTATCGGAATGTCCGACGGCCTTACCGTACCCTTCGCTTTGGCTGCCGGCCTGGCCGGCGCCATCGACCAGTCCCGAATCATCGTAACCGCCGGTCTGGCCGAGATTGCCGCCGGGTCCATCGCCATGGGGTTGGGCGGCTATTTGGCCGCCAAAAGCGAGACCGAACATTACGACAGCGAACGAAAGCGTGAGGAGAGAGAAATTGTGGAAAAAACGGCCGCCGAAGAAAAAGAGGTAGCCGATATTTTGGAAACCTACGGGCTTACCTCGGATCAAAGCTCACTCGTGGTGGCCGCACTCAAGCAGCGCCCCGCCGCCTGGATCGATTTCATGATGCGCTTCGAACTGGGTCTCGAAAAACCCGATCCCAGACGGGCCCTGGCCAGCGCCCGCAATATTGCCCTGGCTTACATCGCCGGCGGTTTCATTCCCCTTGGCCCTTACCTGTTCCAAGCCACCGCATCCGCCGCATTCAAGACCTCCATCCTGGTAACCGCCATTGCCCTGGGCCTTTTCGGCGCAATCAAGGGCCGGTTTACCGGGACTTCCCCTTCGCGCAGCGGATTCCAAACCGTTCTCATTGGCGGTTTGGCGGCTGCGGCAGCATATCTGCTGGCCAAAGCCATCTCCTGATTGCTTATAGTCGCGCCCCATGGATTTTCCCGCGCAATTCCAACAATTGCTCGAGGGTCAGCAACCCATTCTCGCCCTGGCACCAATGCAGGACGTCACCGATTATCGCTTTTGGCGATTGGTCTCGGCTTTCCCCGGCGCCGATTTGTATTTCACCGAGTACTTTCGTGTGCACGCCGTTTCCCGGCTCGATCAAGGTATCCTCCGGTCCATTACCGAGAATCCAACCGACCGCCCCGTCATTGCCCAGATCATCGGCAGCGACCTCGATGCCCTGGTCCGCACCGCGCGCGAGCTGCAGCATTATCCGATCGTGGCAATTGACCTGAACCTGGGCTGCCCCGCCCCGGTGGTTTACCGCAAGGCTGCCGGCGGGGGATTACTGCGCGAACCCCATCGTGTGGATGTCATCCTGGGCGCATTGCGCGACGCCATTTCCATCAAATTCACCGTCAAAACCCGCCTTGGATTTGCCGCCCCCGAGGAGTTTGATCGCTTGCTGCCCATCTACGCCAAACACTCGCTTGATCTGCTGACCGTCCATGTGCGAACAGTCATGGATAGCCAACAATCGGAGGCGGACTATGCCCGCGCGGCCCAGGCCGTTGCCGTACTGCCCTGCCCCGTCTTGGCCAATGGCAACATTGATTCCTTCCGCAAAGCCCGGGCAGTTCTGGACTGTACCGGCGCTCGAGGCCTCATGATCGGGCGGGGCGCGGTTCGCAATCCGTGGCTGTTCGACCAAATCCGTCGCAGCCTGCGCCGCGAACCGGTTCAACTGCCCACCGGCCGACAGGTTATGTCTTATTTGAAGGCCCTTTTCGAGGCAATGGCCATCCCGGGATTCAACGAACAAGCGCACGTCGAGAGAATGAAAAAAGTTCCTCAATT
>JAMCZD010000323.1 GCA_023473405.1 Candidatus Omnitrophota bacterium | reverse complement strand
GACTTTTGGGCAACCTGGTGTCCCCCCTGTCGCAGGGAAATCCCCGGGTTCATCAGCCTCCAAAAAAAATATGAGAAGGACGGCTTGATGGTGGTGGGAGTATCACTCGACCAAGGTGGTACGGACGCGGTCAAGAGATTCATCCAGAAAAACGGGATGAATTACCCGGTGGTGATGGGGAATGACCGCGTATCCGCCGATTACGGCAACATCCAGGCCATTCCCACTACCTTCGTCATCGATCGCTCCGGCAAGATCGTCAGCAAACATGTGGGCTACGAAGAACCATCCGTCTTCGAGCAAGAGATCAAGCCGTTGCTCGCGTCGAAATAAGAATACGCTCGATCGTGTTCAAAAAGCGCTCTAAGCAGCCGCACCCACGATCGACTCGACCTTTCGCACCACCGCCGCGGCGTCGATCCCGTACTTGGCCATTAACTCCTCGGACTTGCCCGAGTGGGGAAGCTCGCGCACGGCCAATTTATGCACCTTGATACCGTCGGCGCTGAGCACTCCGGCAACGGCGTCTCCCAGGCCGCCTTCGGGATAATGGTCTTCGACGGTCACAACGGTGGTGCCGGTGTGTTGGGCCGCCGCGCGAATCACGTCCGCGCCTAACGGCTTGATGCTGTAAGCGTCGATCACCGTGATGCCGATCCCCTTCGCCGCCAGCGTTTCAGCCGCTTTGAGAGCCTCGAACAGGGTGACGCCCGCCGCTACCACCGTTACCCGGTCATGGTCGGTTTGGCGGCAGACCTTGGCGCCACCGATCGGAAAGGCCTCCGAATTGGGGTAAAGAACCGGTGTCTTGGGCCGGCTCGTTCGCAAAAACATGATCCCGCGTTTCGAGGCCATTTGCTCGACCAATTTCTCCGTGCTCACCGCGTCGCAGGGATACAACACCACGCTGCCCGGGATCGCCCGCATGATTGCCAGGTCCTCCAATCCCATTTGCGAACCGCCGTCCTCCCCTATGCTCACCCCGGCATGCGATCCCGCCAATTTCAGGTTCGCCATCGAGACGCCTCCCATCCGAATCTGGTCGCACGCCCGGGTAAAGAAGGCCGCGAACGTGGAAGCAAAAGGCACCTTGCCGCGTGTCCCCATCCCGATGGCTACTCCCACCATGTTTTGCTCGGCGATGAAGCACTCGGTAAAACGGGCGGGGAACTTTTTCAAAAACTTCTCCGAATAAGTTGAGTTCTTCGTGTCGCCGTCCAACGCCACAATCCGCTGGTCAACCGATCCGATCCGCGCCAAGGCATTCCCGTAAGCCTCGCGCGTGGCCACTCTGTCGCCCGGATTATAGTTGAGAGGCGGGTAATTGGCGGGCGGTTCATTCTTGGGCAACGGCAGCGGAGACGGCGCCGGGATGGGTATCCCGATGCCGGACCGGGCATTAACCTGCAATTTCGCCACGGCCTGGGCGGCTTCATCTTTCGACAGCGCCTTGCCGTGCCAGCCTTCTTTGTCCTCGATCAAGGGCAGACCCGCGCCTTTGATGGTTCGAGCGATGATGGCCAGGGGTTTGTCGGCCCGTTTCACGGCAGCCAGGGCGCGCAGGATGGCCTTCATATCGTGGCCGTCAATCACCTTGACCTCCCAGCCAAAAGCCATAAACCGGGCGCGATAGACCTCGAGGTTATGCCCCAATTGGGTCGCCTGGCTCTGGCCCAACCGGTTCACATCCACCAGCGCCACCAGGTTGTTCAACTTCATTACACCGGCCAGCGACGCTGCCTCCCAAACACTGCCCTCGGCGCATTCGCCGTCACCGAGCAATACGTAAGTGCGAAAGTCCAACTGGTCCAGCCGCGCGCTCAACGCCATCCCGACCCCAATGCTCAGGCCTTGCCCCAAGGCGCCGCTGGCGACGTCCACAAACGGCAGCCGGGGCGTCGGATGGCCCTCGAGATCACTCTTCAAGGTCCGGAGCTGAAGCAGGTCTTCGGTCGGAAACAACCCCGTCTCCGCCCACGCCGCGTAAAGCAACGGGGCTGCATGCCCCTTGGAAAGGACAAAGCGATCGTTGTTGGCGTGATGCGGATTCTTCGGGTCAAAGCGCATGTGGCCGAAGAACAAGGCGGCAACCAATTCCGCCGCTGAACAGCAAGAAGTTGGATGGCCGCTGCCGGCGGCGGTAGTCGAGGCAATGGAATGTATCCGGAGCTGGTTGGCGATACCCGCCAGGTTCTCAATCGAAGTCGGTTTCATTTTATTATAAAAACATCAAGTTTGTCAGGCGAAATCGTAAAACAAGCCTAACCAAAGAAAAGCCGAAAATCCATTTCAGCGCTTCCTGGCGTTCGAGGCTATGGGGTGTCTGCTACGGGTTGACGGTGCGGTTGTGGTCACGACCGGCCCATTTCTTCCAAGTGGGAAAATCGTATAGCATTTTGAGGAAGACACCGCCGACCACCGAGCGTGCCTGGAACCCGCTCCTTTTGGCGTCAGTCGTCCAGAACCAATCGGTCATGGGGACGCGATCGGGTGTTTGGTTGAGGAAGAGATAGACCGGGTCGAGCAGGGCCTGGAAATCGGCATTGGAATCGGTTAGGCAGGCGGACCAAAGGGTCCAATCGAGCTTGGTGTAGGCTTTTCGGCTATCGAGGGGGAGGCCGAAGCGATTTTGGACCTTTAGATAATGGTCCATTTCCTTGCGCAGCACGGCATTCGGGAACAGGTTCAGGTCCAAAATCCGATCCCAGACCAGGTTATACTTCTGGCTCCAGGTGCCGGGTTTGTCGAAGGCCAGGCGGTAATGATCGCCGTCGTCGGCTTCCTGGACCCAGCGTCGGGCGAAGTCCTGGGCGAGCTTACGATAATTGGCAGCGGCGTCTTTATCTCCGCGCAGGTCGCAGAGGCGGGCGAAAGCGCCGAGGGCAAGGATCGCTTTGGCGGAGAGGTTGACGTTATGGGCGAGGTGCCCGGCGAAGTCGTCGGTGCAAAGCTGGTTTTCCGGATCAAAGCCTTTTTCCTTGAGGTATTCGGCCCATCTGGTCAGAAGCGGCCAGTAGCGGGCGGCGTAA
>JAMCZD010000196.1 GCA_023473405.1 Candidatus Omnitrophota bacterium | reverse complement strand
GTTCCCCTTTCCGAGCCCGATAAATAATGGTGCCCCCAGCACGACCTTGCCCGACTGCGGCGCATCCGCAACCCAACCTCTGGCCAGCCCACGCCTTGCGTCTTCCCCATGGATATGCCGCAAAACAGCACTTAGAGAGACTTTGCACCCGCTTCGACGCATGGCGACAAGAGGTGCCACGGGCTCCGAAAAATGGAATGGATTGATCTCGGCGAGCGTTAATTCGCCATCCTGCAATCGGTGGAGAAGCCGGACATCGCCGCGGCGTCCGGTGCAAAAGGGCTTAATCGCCCAAACAATGCGGCCCTGTCGACGCAGATACGCCAGCAACAGGGCGGTCAGCACCGTTTTGCCAACCCCAGTGTCGGTCCCGGTGATGAAAACTGTTTTGGCTTTGTCCTTTTTTGATCTTGACTTCATCTCGAACAGCATTCCATGCGCACTTGATTTGCGCGAGGGAAATTGGCTTCGATTTTCGGGCTGATTGTCGAGCGAGAATCGTCGCCCGAGCCATGGCCAAAGCAAATGTCAACGCTCTTTATTCAAGTTGCGAACTGAATTGCCTGGGGTATGTTGGCGTCATGGATTGGCAGCAAATTTTGTCGCTCCTGATTGTTGCGACAACGGCGGCAGCCTTGGCGTGGGGCAAATGGGGAAGACGCAAGGCGTGGGCTGGCCAGAGGTTGGGTTGCGGATGCGCCGCAGTCGGGCAAGGTCGTGCTGGGGGCACCATTATTTATCGGGCTCGGAAAGGGGAACGTCCGCAAGTAATACTGAAAACGCGATAAGGATCAGAAGGTGTTATCGTGCTTGCAATACCATCCGTTTCGCTTTAATTTGCTAATGTTCTATGGCAATGTGCAAAGTGAGTGCGTCCCTGCATTTTGATAACCGATTACCATCCTCCCCAAACCGGGAAGTTTCTGAAGAGACATATTGGCTGCCCAACACCGATGTGTACGTGACCGATACCGGACTGGTCATACGCGTTGAGATTGCAGGAATCCGGCGCGAAGAACTGGAGCTTACTGCCGAAGGTAACAGGCTAAAGATCAACGGCTTCCGCACTGACGGGTGCCGGGAAGCGAAGTGTAAATTTTTGGTGATGGAGATCAATTATGGCGCTTTCAAAAGCGTCATCGAAGTTCCTCCGGGTTACGATCTGAGCCGTGCCCGTGCGATTTACCAAAACGGATTTCTGCGGATTGATGTTCCGGAGTTGTCGCGTCCATCTCAGAAGCCTCACTCCGTTCCCATTTCGAGTGAAGAGAGTTGATTGCTCTGAACTTTTTTTCTCGAAACGACATCTAATGGTAAGAACCAAGCAAAGCGATGATGTCGCCGGATGCTGAATTAATTGATATCCTGGACTCCTCGGCTGACGGAACCGACGCGTCTCCCTCACGAGTTGCCGCCAAACCGATACCGGAGATTCTGCCGATTCTGGGATTGGCCGACCTGGTGATTTTTCCGGGGATGGTTGCCCCGCTTTTGGTCGAGACCGCGCCCAGCATCCGGCTTATCGACGATGTCGTGGCGGGGGACCGTTTTCTGGGATTGGTATTGCAGCGGCGTCCGGAGGTGGAAAATCCCTTGCCTGAGGACTTGTGGCCCAACGGATGCGTGGGGCGGGTCCTCAAGATGTTGAAGTTTCCGGACAACACAGTCCGCGTGCTGGTGGATGGCTTGCGACGCATCCGCGTTAGACGATACGAATCCCAGTCCCCTTATTTGCGGGCGCAGGTCGAGGTCTTGAAAGACGAGTTGGAAGACAGCATCGAATTCGCGGCTCTGGCGCGCAACGCGCAGCGTCAATTCGAGGAGATTGTGAATCTCTCGCCAGCCTTGTCCGAGCAGATCAAGATCGCCGCCATCAACACCGAAGATCCCGCCCGCCTTTCCGACCTGATCGCCGCAAACCTGAATCTCAATTTGGAGGAACGGCAGCACCTCCTCGAGTTGAACGAAGTCAAGGAACGTCTGGCCCGCTTGCAGCCGTTAATGAGCCGGGAAATCGAGGTCCTCCGGTTAGGTTCCAAAATCCAGAAGGAAGTGGCCGATTCGATGTCCAAAAACCAGCGGGACTTCTTTCTCCGCGAACAGATGCGGGCTATTCAGCGGGAACTGGGTGAGGCGGACTTTAACACCGCGGAAATCAAGAACTTGCGCGAGCAGATCGAGGAGAATCATTTGCCCGATGAGGCCAAAAAGGTGGCTCTCCGCGAGTTGGAGCGGATGCAGCAGATTCCTCCATCCGTCGCCGAGTACACGGTCAGCCGGAATTATCTCGACTGGGTCATTAATTTGCCGTGGAACAAGAGCACCGAGGATAAGTTGGATTTGACCCAGGCGGCGCGAATTCTGGATGAGCAACATTTTGGCCTGACCAAGGTCAAGGACCGGCTTTTGGAATTTATCGCCGTCATCAAACTGAAGCGCAAACTCAAAGGCCCCCTCCTCTGCCTGGTTGGCCCGCCCGGCGTGGGAAAGACTTCCCTGGGCCAAAGCATCGCCGACGCCTTGGGTCGCAAGTTTGCGCGCATCTCTCTGGGCGGAATGCGCGATGAAGCTGAAATTCGCGGCCATCGGCGAACCTATGTTGGCGCCCTGCCCGGACGCATTATCCAATGCCTGCGCCGGGTCGAGAGCAATAACCCGGTCATTCTGCTGGATGAATTGGACAAAGTGGGGGCCGATTTTCGCGGAGACCCGGCCTCGGCGTTGCTCGAGGTGTTGGACCCGCAGCAGAACAACACTTTCACCGACCATTACCTCGACCTGCCCTTCGACCTGTCCCGCGTCCTGTTTGTCACCACAGCCAATTGGCTGGACCCCATCCACCCGGCGCTGAGGGATCGTCTCGAGGTGATCGAGTTGCCCAGTTATACCGCCGCTGAAAAGCTGCAAATCGCCAAGCATTTCCTTGTCCCCCGCCAGATCGAAGAACACGGCCTGAAGAACAAACTGTTGAAATTGCCCGACAACACCCTGCGACGTGTCATTCAGGATTTCACCCGCGAGGCCGGTGTGCGCCAGTTGGAGCGCGAGATAGCCAGCCTCACCCGCAAAGCTGCCCGCCGCATTGCCAAAAACGGGCAAGGCCCTTCGAAACCGTTGGTAATCACCCCGGCCTTGCTCCCGGAATTCCTGGGGCCTCCCGCATATGTATCCGAGACAGCCGAGGCCATCACTGAGTGCGGTATTGCCATCGGCTTGGCATGGACACCGGTCGGAGGCGACATCCTGTTTATCGAAGCAACCCGCATGCCGGGCAAGGGCAACCTGCTCTTGACCGGTTCGCTGGGTGAAGTCATGAAGGAAAGCGCCAAAACGGCATTGAGCTACCTCCGTAGCCAGGCTAAAATCCTCGGCATCGACCTGGGCAACTACGATAACCAGGATATCCACATTCACGTGCCCGCCGGCGCCACCCCCAAAGACGGCCCCAGCGCGGGGCTCACCATTACCGTCGCCCTGGCCTCCCTGTTTTTCCAACGCCATGTGCGTTCGGACGTGGCTATGACCGGCGAGATCACCCTGCGCGGACGCATCCTCCCGGTGGGGGGAATCAAGGAAAAGGTCCGCGCGGCCGCCCGGACCGGTATCAAGCATGTCTTGCTGCCCGAGCAAAATCGAAAGGACTGGACCGAGGTGCCAGTCGAAGTGCGCGACAGAATCAAGGTTGATTTTGTAAACCAAATCTCCCAGGCTCTGCCTTTGGCTTTGAAGCGAACGCCCTCCCCAAACCAGGCCAAGGCGAAGCTCAATTCCGTCCGCAGAGGCCGCAATCTGGTCCGGTGTGAATAATTCGTTCCCGATCGGTTTTGTCCGCGGAAATCGCCTTTGCTCAACCCGAACCTCACCACTCCGTGGATTGCAGCCGGGCGTAATCGGGGCTAAAACAATCAATCTTTCTTATTGAACATGGAACCATTAAAAACCACTTCTCCTTTTATAAAATCTCGTCTCCGGCACGGTTCGAACCTTGCCGTGTCCTTTTCACGTTATCATTCTTTTCTGCCCATCATCCTGATGTCGCTGATGATGCCCGGAGCCGCCAACTCATTTTTCGCTTCTACCGCGGTCCCTCCGGCCAAGGCGGAAGTCGAAGGCCAGGCCTTGGCAGCCGAGTTGCGCGCCCAACGTCCGGCCAAGGACTACGCCACGACCGGCGTGTTGATTGTGCGGGACGGTTCCGGACGCCGCTGGGAGGTCCCCGTTCGCTTCCAGACCCTTGTCTCCGACCCGGTCTGGCGCAGCGTTTACGAGGCCTTTTCGCCGGATGGAACGACATCTGAACGGTTAACCGTGGTGCACACCGACCAGCAGCCAAATCAATACCTGCTTTACCGCAACAGCACCGGCCACTCGACCAATGCCCCGTCCGTTTTGACCGGGGATCAAACCATGGTCCCTTTTGCGGGCACCGATTTCTGGGTAGCCGATCTTGGTCTCGAATTCCTTGATTGGCCGGAACAGCGGCTCGTTAAAAAGGAAATGCGCAAGGGCCGCTCCTGCCGCGTCTTGGAAAGCATTAATCCCCAGCCCGCCCCTGGCGGTTACGCCCGGGTCCTCTCCTGGATTGACTTCGAGACCAATGGACTGCTCATGGCCGAGGCTTATGGACCGGACGGCAAACTGCTCAAGGAATTCAACGTCCGCAGCTTTAAAAAGGTCAACGGACGCTGGGAGCTGAAACGGATGGAGATCGAAAACAACCAGACTGCCTCCCGCACCTCCCTGGAATTTGACTTTACTGTGGCGTCAGAATAGCGAGGCATTCTTCGTGGGCAGCGTCGGGAGCGTTTGAAGCGTGGGAGCGTGAAGCGTGAAGCCCATGGAGTGCGCCGGTAGAGCGAAGCGACGGCGGCGGCGCTTTTCTTTTTCGTAATGCCCTTTTAAAGCGGTGCCGCGCCTTCGGCTTGCCACCGCGCGCCCGAGCCGCCGGCGGGGATGTATCGAAATAATGTCCCGATCGGCCCACAATACCGATACCGCACGACCAAATCGTTTGCCTCTCCACCCTCACTCCACCCGATTCCGGCGTGACATTTGAGGACGGGCGTCGTCCAATGGATGTGGAAAATCTCATGACAAAGGATGAGCCCGCGTCCGCCCGGCCACTTGCTGAAGCGGTGCCTGTCCGGTTGGAACCGGCGGAGTTTGCCGATTTGTATTCGGCGCATTGCAGTTTCGTTTATTATTTGGCCCTTCGCCTGTTGGGCGATGCCGCGCAAGCGGAGGACGCCGCCCATGAGGTTTTCCTGAAGGCCTATCGGCACCTGGACCAGTTCCGCTTCAAGGCCAAGGTGCGTACCTGGCTCTACCGGATCACGATCAATCACTGCCGCAGTTGGCTGCGCAAATGGGAGCACCAACATGTCCTCACCGCCCCGGAACCGATCGCCCTCGAAACAGCGGCGTCGCCCGCGGACAGCCCGTTGCGGGTCCTGGAGATCAAGGAACTGGGTCAATGCATTCAGAAAACCCTCGATGCCCTGTCCCCGGAGTATCGGTTGTTGCTCCTGCTGGCTGCCGACGAACAGCTCAGTTACGCCGAGATCGCCGAGTTGACCGGCCAATCCGTCGATGCCGTGCGCGGCAAGCTGCATCGCGCCCGCCGTGCCTTTATCGCACAATTTCGCAGAACCACTTGAAGTTAATCTATGGAACCTAAACCTTCCCGCATGCATTTACAGGGCCAATCGGCTGAGTCAAGCCGCCAGGAAACCGAGTTGCAACACCAGCAATCGCACTCGTCCGCGATTGAGTTTGGCACAGTCGAGGAAATGTTGCGCTACGATGCGGCGCAGGTCAGTCCGCCTGCTACCCTGGCAGCAAGGTTGCGGGATGCCCTGGCCAATGAACCTCGCCGGCGCCCGGCCTGGTGGCGTCGCTGGCTCCCAAGGAGACGAAAAGAATGAGGCGAGCCATACCATTTGGGCGGTCGCGCCTTCCGCCAGGCGCCCGAGACCGGTTAAGCAAAGGCTCGCTGCCTTCGGATCCCTTAAGCCAATCCGATAAGGCCTCTCCCATTGTCGCCCATGCTCAAACGTTGGAATCGCGATGATTTGCCCCATTTTGAACTCCTACGCTGAACCGGTGGTTCGCTCGGAGGCCCGCAAAACCATGGCCGCCGCGCGCATACCGCTCACTCGCCAAGCCTTGGCGGCTTGCAAACTCTGCGCCCATCAATGTGGCGTGAACCGGCTCGGCGGCGAGCGGGGACGCTGCCGCGCCGGGGCTGATGCGCGTGTCTTTTCCGCTCAAATCGAGGTGGGCGATGAACTGGAGCTGCTTCCGACGTTTGCCATTGCGTGGAGCGGGTGCGATTTGCGCTGCGCTTTTTGCCTCACGCACGAGGCGAGTTGGAACCCGTCGATCGGCGCAAGACTCAAACCCGAAGAACTGTCGGTCCGGGCAACCAGGGCGCTGGCGACGGGGGTGCGCACGGTGATGTTCCTAGGCGGTGAACCCACCGTTCACCTGCTGGCGGTCCTCGAGACGGTGGCCCGGCTGCCGGATGAAGCACCACTGGTTTGGAAAACCAACGCCCATGCCTCGGCTCAAGCCCGCGCGCTCATGGCGGGTTTGTTCGATATCTGGGTGGCCGATTATAAATTCGGGAATCCAGATTGTGCCCGGCGCCTGGCCGGGATCGGGAACTACGAGACCGTGGTGCGCGAGAACCTGCTATGGGCGTCTGATCACAGCGATTTGATCATCCGCCATGTCCTGTTGCCCGGCCACGTCGAATGCTGCTGGGAGCCGATGGCGCACTGGCTTTCAACGCATCTGCCCGATGTCAAGGTGAGTTTGCTCGACAGTTATTGGCCGACGGAACGGCTCCGCTTGCCGCCGGAATTGCACCGGACCATCGCCAGGCACGAAAAGGAGCGAGCCTGGGACATAGCTCGTGAATGCCATCTCAATCTGATAGAATGTAATCCATGAATACACCCGCGCACAGCGCACCCATTCAAACGGCGGATTTGTTGATTACCGCCGAGGGTAAGATTCACGTCCATAACCTCACCCCGGCTCTGGCAGAGTTGCTTTGCGAACTAAATCCACGCGATGCGTCAATGAAAATGCGAGCTGAAATTGCCGGAGCGCGTCCAGCCGATAATACCGTCGAAACTCGCACGGAACCTCCCTAAGAATTTGAAATTTGAAATTTGAAATTCTTATTGGGCCATGGACATTAGCGACGAACTCGAAACCCTGATCCGCGCGCGGTACCCGATTATCTACATCGTTTCGTGCGAGGAAATCCGCGTTCAAAACCTGGTCATCGAGATTGCCCAGCGCCGGCAGAAGAAGACGTTCGAATGGAGCTACAGCACCGGGATTGTGCCCGCCGGCACCTCGATCCAATCGCAAAAACATCGCAACCCGGCCACCAAGGACCCGCTGGTTGCGCTTGACCTGGTCATTGAACAGGTCGAGCCGGCCATTTTTCTCTTCAAGGATTTCCATCCGTTCCTGACCAAGAACAACTTCGCGGTGATCCGGAAACTGAAGGAGATCGCCCTGCACCTGAAGAACAGTTTCAAGACAGTCATCCTCGTTTCGCCGGTAATGGATATTCCCACGGAGTTGGAAAAAGAGGTGACCGTGATGAATTTCCCGCTGCCTACCCGCAACGACCTGGCGGCCCTATTTGATAAAATTCTCGACGAGGTCAAGGATCTCAAGAAGGTGCAAATCGACCTGGACGACCCCGGGCGGGACCGCCTGTTGCAGGCGGCGCTCGGATTAACGCTTGGCGAGGCGGAAAATGTTTTTGCCAAGATCATCGTCAAGCGGGCGCGCCTCAGCAGCGACGACATCCAGGAGGTCTTTGCCGAAAAGCAGCAGATCATCCGGAAGAGTGGTTTGCTCGAATACTGCGACGCCCACGAGTCCTTCGACCACGTGGGCGGGCTCGAGGTGCTGAAAGACTGGCTGCAGAAACGGGCGGTGGCCTTCACCGAACAGGCACGCGCCTTCGGACTGCCGGCGCCCAAAGGCATCCTGATGCTGGGGGTCCAGGGCTGCGGCAAGAGCCTGTGCGCCAAGGCGGTCTCGAGCCTGTGGCAACTCCCCTTATTGCGATTTGACATGGGCAAGATGTTCAACAGCCTCGTCGGGTCGTCTGAGGAAAACGTGCGTCGCGCGATCACGGTCGCCGAGTCTGTCGCCCCCGCTGTTCTTTGGGTGGACGAGATCGATAAGGCCTTTGCAGGGTCTCAAGTCTCCGGCGCCACCGACGGCGGCACCACGGCGCGTGTCTTTGGAACCTTTCTGACCTGGCTTTCGGAAAAAACCGCGCCCGTGTTTGTGGTGGCAACCGCCAACGATATTTCGCAATTGCCGCCCGAGCTGATGCGCAAAGGGCGTTTGGACGAAATCTTTTTCATCAATCTTCCCTCGACAGAGGAACGAAACGAAATCTTCCGGATTCACCTCGCCAAGAGAAGACGCGACCCCGAGAATTTCGGCCTTCCGGCACTCGCCGAGGCAAGCAAGGACTTCAGTGGAGCCGAGATCGAGGAAGCGGTTATCAGCGGACTATATGACGCCTTCTACGCCGGGCGCGAAATCACTACCGAAGACATCCTGCAAGCCATTCGCCAAACCATCCCGCTGGCGCGAACCATGGACGAACAAATCAACCGGCTCCGCGCCTGGGCCGAAGGACGCGCCCGCAATGCCAGCGCGCCCGCTATCGAGTCCAAAACAACCGAACACCGCAAAGTGGAATTATGAGCGCCATCGTAATCTTGACCCCCATTGTGATTGCCGCCTGGCCCGCCTTCAGCACCGCCGTTATGGCCGCAGCAGCTTCACTGGGCTACACCGCTAGCGAGCATGAGAGACAAAAAACCGCTCCGGATGCGGATATTAACCAACTGCGCCGCGTCGAACTGGAAATTGCGCAAAGCGAACTTGTGACCGGTTCGCTGAGGCGTGACCAACGCATTTCGGTGACCCAGGCTGGAGTCACGGCGACCTTCTCTCGGGACGCGCGCGGACACGCTTCGCTTTGCGTAACGGGCAGCGGCCATACCGAGGAGGCGTTGCGTGCGTTGGGCGAAGAGCTTGGTCATCGCGTAGTCCAACAATATGTGTATCGGCGTTTGATGGACGAATTGCGCGCGCGCCAATTCACGGTCGTCGAGGAAGAAGTCGAAGCTGATCACGCCATTCATATCAAAGTCCGCCAATGGGAGAATTGATTATGCCACAACGCGAATTCGCCATCACCATCGCACCGGACGGGACCGTCACGGTGCATATACAGGGCTACAAGGGCAAGAGCTGCCTCGAGGCACTAAAGCTCTTCGAACAAATCGTCGGCCCGGTTCAATCGCGCCGGGAAACGAGCGAGTTTTATGAGCCGGACGAACCGGTGCGCTACCGTATTGACCAACGCCACTAATGGCCGTAAACAGCAAATTTGAATCCCCGTATTACCCGCCCCGCGCCCGGTGGCACAGCGGCGTTCTTTGTACCGGAAAATCATTGGTTTATCTGCCAGCGCATGATAGTATCCGGTCATGGCTTTAATTTGCGGGCGGGCGACATCGTCCGGCGCCCATTGTTGGTGCCGGAGTCGAACTTGGTAGGAAAACCCTTTCGCCGCTGGTTTTGGCGGCGCCAGTTGATGCCATGAGCCGGTTCAGCAATCTCGAGTTTGACCAGAAATCAGAAGGCGAACGGCAATCGTCCGTGACGATCAAGGACGAAGCCTTTTACCTGGGCCAGGCACAGCAGTTCCTCGAGAACGGCGAGTTCGAGCATGCCCTTCGCGCCTACGCCAAGGTCCTCGAGTTTAATCCCGAAAATGCCACCGCCTGGACCGGCCAGGTCCGGATGCTGATCGAATTGGAAGAGTTCCGCGAGGCCCGGTTATGGGCGGACAAGGCGCTCGAGAAATTCCCGCACGAGGCCGAACTGTTGGCGGCCAAGGCGGTGGCCCTTGGGCGGTTGGGCGACCTGGCCGAGGCCATGGCGTTTTCCGATGCCGCGATCGAGGAGCGAGGCGACACGCCTTACATCTGGCTGGCACGGGGCGACGTCCTCCTGGCACGCGCCGAGAAGCGAGCGGATTACTGCTTCGAACGCGCCCATACCATTGAGCCGCAAAGTTGGTTTTGGCATTGGCTGGGCTCGCGTATTCGATTCTATTATCGTCAGTTCGCCCTCTCCCTGAAATGGGCCCAATCGGCCCTGAACCTGGACACGAGCCAAGGCGTGGTCTGGCTCCAGCTCGGTTATTGCCAGCAGGCCCTCGGACTCACCGGCCGGGCCCGTCAATCATTCGAGCAGGCCAGACAATTAAGGCCCGGGTGCGACGCGGCGGACGCTGCCCTGCTGCAGTTGGAGTGCGGCGGATTATGGGGCCGGCTGGCGGGTTGGTGGCGCCGACATTTCTCGGGTTGATGAACTCGCACCTGGACCATCTCGTGGCAGCAGCGGCAAACCACCACGCCTCTGACCTTCATCTTATTGCCTCGGTGCCACCGGCCTATCGTATCAATGGCGAAATCCTCTTTGCCGACTCCGACGCCTTGGCGCCGGAAACGATTACCGAGATGGCCGACAGCCTCCTGAACAACGAACAACACGAAACCTTCAGCCGTGAATGGGAACTCTGTCTATCCATCCAACACCCCGTGGCCGGACGCCTCCGGGCAACCCTCTACCGGCACAACAACGCGGCCGAGATGAGCCTGCGGTTTTGCGGCAAGGATATACCCGCCCGGGACGTGCTGGGCCTGCCGGTAAAGATCGATGAAATGGCCCGGCGCCCGAATGGCCTTTTCCTCATTACCGGGCCAACCGGTTCGGGTAAGACCACCACGCTGAATTACATGGTGGATTTGATCAATCGCGAACGCCGCTGCAAAATCGTCACCATCGAGGACCCGGTCGAGTTCGTGCATACCAACCAGCGCGCCATCGTCGTGCAACAAGAGGTTCTGACCGATACCCATTCCTTTAATCGCGCCCTGATCCATGTGCTGCGCCAAGACCCGGATGTGATTGTGGTGGGCGAGGTCCGCGATTACGAGGCCATCGCCACCATGCTCACCGCCGCCGAAACCGGGCATTTGGTTCTTGCCACCATGCATTCACCTGGGGTCATCAACGCCCTGGAACGGATCATTGGCGTGTTTGAAGGCAACGCCCAGCGACAAATCATCCTGCAACTGTCGAATACCCTGCTCGGCATCATCGCCCAGGAATTGCTCCCGGTTGCCGACCGGTCCCAACGCGTCCTCGCCTTCGAGTTCCTCGTGGCCAATAGCGCCGTGCGCAATCTCATCAGGGAACACACGCTCCATCAATTGGAGAATTGCCTGCAAACCGGCGGCAAAGAGGGAATGATGGTCATGGATAATTGCATCTACGACCTCTATTGCCGATGCTTGATTTCGTATGATACCGCGGTCAGCCGCACCCGCGATCCCGACCGGTTCATTCAACGCATTGGAAACAAATGAACCCGGGGAAGATGTCTGGGACCGGTGGAATGGGTTTCGGCCAGGAGGAACGTTTCCCATTCCGTCCCAATTATGGGTGAGAACGCATGAAACGAATCATTGAATGGAGTTTCAGCCTGCTGGTCTTCGGCGTGGCCTTGTGGTTCGTGGGCAAGCTCGCTTATCGAACGTTGGAACGAAGCGCGGACCCGGCGCGATTGGCCTTTAAATGGATTATAAGCGTCCTGTTGTTCGGATTTGCAGTCAAGGTGATCACCCCGATAGCTTTGGAAAATCCATTCATAGGGATACCCTTTCTGGCCATTATAGGATTGATTGTGGGCATTATTTGGGCGCCGAGCATTGCGGCGATTATAGCCAAATCGGTAACCATCGCCATCGATGGCGGCCTGGTCGAACCCGAGGCGCGCCCGTTCCTGTCCGTGGCCCAGGCCAAACGCAAACGCGGCCAATACCGCGAGGCGATAGCGGAGGTTGAAAGGGAATTAGCGCGGTTCCCCAACGATTTTCCGACACAGATGCTCCTCGCCGAAATCCAGGCTGAGGATTTGAAAGACCTGCCCACCGCAAGGGACACCTTGAATCGCATTCTTCAGCAGGAAGGCCATGCCCAAAAAAATATCGCTTATACGCTCAACCGGCTGGCCGATTGGGAACTGAAAATCGGACAAAATCCCGATGCCGCTCGCCAAGCCCTCGAACAAGTTCAGCAACGGTTCCCTGATTCCGAGCCGGCTTATCTGGCTTCGCAACGCCTGGCTCACATCGAACCTGCCCCGCCAGAGCCGGTGCCGGTCGAACCTCGAGCCGTTCCATTGAAGCATTACGAGGAAAAGCTGGGGTTGCGCGACGATTTCACCGGACTGAAAGCCCCAGTCGAGGACCTCAACGCCAAGGCGGATGGGTATGTGAAACGTCTCGAGCAGTTCCCAGCCGACAACGAAGCCCGCGAGGCGCTGGCCTTGCTTTACGCCGACCACTTCCAGCGCCTGGACCTGGCGACGGATCAATTGGAACAGTTGATCGCTCAACCTGGCGCCCCAAGCCGCCTCGTGGCCCACTGGCTTAACCTGTTGGCCGACCTCCAAATCAAATGCGCCAATGATCCCGCCGCCGCCCGCCTAACCCTCGAGCGCATCATCGCGCGCGATCCCAAATCTGGCGAAGCGGAAAAGGCACGGAAACGGGTCATCCTGCTGGGGCTCGAAATGAAGGGACAACAAAAAGGCCAAGTCGTGCGACTTGGCTCTTACGAACAAGACCTGGGTCTGAAACAGGGCTGGCCCAAAGGCCCTCGTGGCTGAGGCCTATTTCAACTGCAAGGCGATCTGCTTGTCAATCTCGCTGGCCAGGTCCATATCGGCTCCGCCACCGGAGGTGCGCGCCTGGACCTC
This sequence comes from Candidatus Omnitrophota bacterium, assembly GCA_023473405.1. Lineage (GTDB taxonomy): Bacteria > Verrucomicrobiota > Verrucomicrobiia > Limisphaerales > UBA1319 > JAMCZD01. Next base: position 2,970 of record JAMCZD010000196.1, on the reverse strand, counting down.
TACCTGCGAAACCGTGGGCGAAATGGACGTTACCTTTACCCAAACGGTGCGAGTGTTGACCTTGGCTTCGAGCGTCTTGGCAATGCTATTCTCACTGGTAAGCGTGCCATTGAATTTCAAAACCGTTATGCCCGCGTCGTATATTTGATCGACCGGTCGCTCATAACGGCTGATCTTTGTATCGTTGGCGAAAGGCACCCCTGCCTTCAGTTGGCCGTTCAGAGTCCGCACACAGCCGGTTATCAGCAACGCCAGGCACCCGAAGACCATCAGCAAAAAGTGATTCTTTTTCATCGGGGTTTATCTAAGCGGATTTCATCCCATCGTCAATCCTTAAGACGCCCTTAAAGCACCGGAAGCGTCCCGCCAAAAATCTTCTCAATACGGTTGACAAAATCCACGCAACTTTTTAACTTTCCCTAGGTCTTAGGACCAAAAATGTATGATTCGGGTGGCGGTACGTTTCTTCAGCGGGGTTCCCCACCCCCACCTCCTTGGCGTCTGCTGCCCGAATCGCCTGTCGCGCAGTGGAAAACCGCTGAAATTAATTGCTGACGGTCGCAATTCACCGTTGACTGGCGAAACGGATTCCCCTAGCTTGAACTTCCCTGGTTGGGGGTGTAGCTCAACTGGTTAGAGCGCTGCCCTGTCACGGCAGAGGTTACGGGTTCGAGCCCCGCCACTCCCGCCAATCCTCTTATTATCGAATCGCATGAACAAAAACCGCGCCAATACATTTTGCTCGTATGATGAAATCTTTTCGGCTCCAATTACGTCTATTGATAGTGATGTCTGAATTTTTTCGGCGTACCGATGGAAAGAATCTTTAAGACAACTGTTTTGCTTTGCGTGCTTGCCGGAATCTGCGTGCTGGCGCAGGCGCAAATGGCGGTTCCACCACCGATGCCCGCCTATCAACCGCTTTCCGGCGCACAGCTCGAGCAATTGCTGGGGCCAATCGCCCTTTATCCCGATCCGTTGATCGCCCAAATTCTGGCCGCATCGACGTTCCCCACCGAGATTGTGATGGCCGACCGCTACTTAAGCGGCGGCGGCGATCCCAATCAGATTGACCAGCAGCCGTGGGATGCCAGCGTTCAGGCGCTGGCACGATACCCGGATGTTCTGAAATGGATGGATGTCAACCTGACTTGGACAACCGAACTGGGGCAGGTCTTTCTATACCAGCAGCAGGACGTGATGAATGCCATCCAACAACTGCGCGCCGCGGCCTACAGTCTGGGCAACCTGCAATCCACGCCGCAACAGCAAGTCGTCAACGACGGTGGTTATATCGAAATTCTTCCCGCTGCACCCCAGGTAATCTATGTGCCAGTGTATCAACCGAGCGTGGTCTATTACCAAAGGTCGTATGGCATTCCGCTCGTCACCTTCGGCCTGGGCCGCCCGTTGGGAGTATGGCTGGATTTCGATTTTGATTGGCATCATCACAACCTGGTGGCGTGGAGTGGCCATTCACGCCCGGCCGATTGGTGGCACGAGCGCCCCGACCAACGCGCCGCTGCATTGGCCAGCCGTGCCTCCGCTTGGCACCCGGTCAATCGTCCTGCCCCCACCGCGGCAAACTGGGGCGATCGCGGCTGGGGCGATAATGCGCGGGGCCCGAGGGTGATTCAGTCGAAAACACGCCCGGTTCAACCGCGCAATTCCGCAACGGGCTACCCGGCCAGACCCGCGCCTCAGCCGGCAGTGAATCGGCCCGCGCCAACTCCGGTTCAACGTAACGAGCCAGTCGGACGGCCCGCACCGAATAACGCCTTCATCGGAATTCAAAATGCGCGCGATGCCCGAAACTATAGCGAGCGCGGCCGGCAGAGCATGCAAAAGATCGATCGCCCAACACCGGCTCCGCATCCCACGGCGCCCCCCAGCGGTGGTAGTCGTGGTTCAGGCCAGAAGAAACATTGAATCATTCGCTTCCATGGTTTTTTCAAAAAACACTGCCGTTGCTTACTCCCCAGACCGTCTCGCATTATCGCCTTGGACCTGGTTGCAGGCGGCCATTCTTGGTTTGACACTTCTGGCCTTGACACCGCCTGTTCCCGCTTTGGCGGATCAGCGCGGCTTCGCTTCCCCGGAGGAAGCCGGTAAAGTCTTGGCAGCGGCGGCTGAAAATCACGACACCAATGCGCTGAGCGCGATCTTCGGGCCGGAAGGACCCAGCTTGGTTTCGCCCGATGCCGTTCAGGCCGCCGAAGGATTCAAGATGTTCGCTCAGCGTCTGATGGAAAAGACGCTGGCAGTCACCAATTCGGATTCCAGCGCCACGCTGGAGCTGGGTACGGACGCCTGGCCGTTCCCAATTCCGCTCGTGAAGCGGGATGGACAATGGTTCTTCGACACGGCAGCAGGCAAAACGGAAATCCTCCGGCGTCGCATCGGCATGGATGAATTGGGCGCGATCGCCGTTTGCAACGCCTATGTGGAAGCCCAGCGCGAATACGCCGGCGAGGACCGCATGGGCGACGGCGTGCTGGCTTATGCTCAATTCCTGAGCAGCACGCCCGGCAAGCATGACGGTCTGTTTTGGCCGGCCAAACCGGGCCAGGAGTTGAGCCCGCTGGGACCGCTGGTCGCCCAGGCTCGCGTAGAAGGCTATCATCGCAGCGCCAAAATGATGAACGAACAGTTGGCGCCCTATCACGGTTATTACTTCAAAATCCTGACACGGCAGGGCAAACACGCCCCGGGCGGCAAATACAACTACATCATCAATGGCCGCATGATCGCCGGATTCGCGCTCGTGGCCTGGCCGGCGGAATGGAGTAACACCGGCATGATGACTTTCATCGTCAACCAGCAAGGCAAGGTCTATCAGAAAGACCTCGGGTCAAAGACAGCCAAAATTGCCGCCGCCATGACCGTTTATGATCCCGACGATTCGTGGACGCTGGCGCAGTGAGGAGCGGGGTCAAATCTCCACATTCGATTCTGCTTTCACGGGTCTGG
>JAMCZD010000147.1 GCA_023473405.1 Candidatus Omnitrophota bacterium | reverse complement strand
ATCTTCCCGCAAAAATGCGCCGAATGGTTCAAGGCGCGCCGGGAGAGCATCGATGGCGTGCTGGTGAGCCTGCCCAACTTCGGTGACGAGCGGGCTGTGGCGAATACGTTGCGGTGGTCCGGCTTGTCGGTGCCCGTTCTGGTCCAGGCCTTCAATGATGACGGCGAGAAAATGACCATTCGCGACCGGCGGGACAGTTTTTGCGGGAAGATGTCGGTGTGCAACAACCTGCGGCAATACGGTATCCCGTTCTCCCTGACGCGGCGCCACACTACGGACCCGAAGAGCGTCGAGTTCCGGCAGGACCTGCGGCGGTTTGCCGCCACTTGCCGCGTCGTTGGCCGGTTGAAACAGGCGCGGATCGGGGCCATTGGGGCGCGTCCGGCGGCCTTCAACACCGTTCGTTTCAGCGAGAAACTGCTCGAAGCAAGCGGGATCAGCGTGGAGACGCTGGACTTATCCGAGGTATTAGGCCAGACCCGCCGTTTGGGTGATGAAGAACCGGTGGTGCGGGAGAAACTGGCGGCGATTCACGCTTATACTCAAGCCCGCGCCGTTCCCCGGGAAAGCCTGATGCGCATGGCGAAATTGGGAGTGGTAATGGACCGGTGGATGCAGGCAAACCAGATTACCGCCACGGCGGTTCAGTGCTGGACCGCGTTGGAGGAATTCTTCGGCGTAGTCCCCTGCGCGCTCATGAGCATGATGTCCAATAAGCTCATGCCCAGCGCTTGCGAAACGGACATTGCGGGGTTGGTCGGCATGATCATTCTTCAGGCGGCATCCGAACAACCGGCGGCCTTGCTCGATTGGAACAATGACTTCGGCCAAAATGCCAACAAGGGTGTGGTGTTTCATTGTTCGAACCTGCCGGCGTCGTTCTTCATCGAGCATAAGATGGATTACCAGGAGATCATCGCCGGCACCGTCGGCCAGGCCAACACATACGGAACTATCGTCGGGCGGATTCGCCCCAGCCTCTTCACCTATTGCCGCGTCTCAACCGACGACCTTCGCGGACGGATTTCGGCGTATTACGGCGAGGGGCGTTTCACCGATGACCGGTTGGAGACCTTTGGCGGTTATGGCGTCATCGAGGTGCCGCGGTTCCAGGCATTGCTCGAGTTTATCTGCCGGAACGGTTACGAGCATCACGTTGCGGCAACCCTTGCCCCGGTGGCGGAAGGCATTCACGATGCCCTCACCCATTATCTGGGATGGCAGACTTATTTCCACGCGGCACCTGCCCAATAGACTCGAACGCGGAGCACCAACTATCCCTATCGCACTATGACTTCCCGATACACCATTGGACTCGATTATGGAACCAATTCGGTTCGCACCTTGTTGGTCGACACCGCCAACGGACGCGAAGTAGCCACCGCGGTTTGCGACTATTCGTATGGAGACCAAGGGGTGATTCTTACCCGCGACCCCAACCTGGCCCGCCAACATCCGTCTGACTATGTGACAGGGGCGAAAGTCACCATCCGCAAGGCATTGGCCTCGGCAAAAATCAAGGCGCGCGGCTTCAAACCGGACCAGGTCATTGGCATAGGCGTGGACACGACCGGCAGCACGCCAATGCCAGTGGACAGCAATGGCCAACCTCTGGCTTTCCAGAGGCGGTTCGCCAAAAACCTGGCCGCAATGGCCTGGCTCTGGAAGGACCACACCAGCGTGGCCGAGGCGGCTGAGATAACCGAGTTGGCAAGGCGGATCCGGCCCCAATACCTGGCTAAATGCGGCGGCACCTACTCGAGTGAATGGTTTTTTAGCAAAATCCTCCATTGCCGTCGCGCGCATCCGGAGGTATTTGACGCCGCATATTCGTGGGTCGAATGCGCGGACTGGGTGCCGGCCATGCTCACGGGGACCGAAGCGCCAGACCGATTGACCGTGGGCGTTTGCGCCGCCGGCCACAAGGCCATGTATAACGAGGAGTGGGGCGGGTACCCGGACGCGGAGTTTCTCTCTCAACTGGACCCCGGGCTCGGGGAACTGCGCCCGAGACTGCGCCCGAAGGCCTGCGCGATTGACCGTTCCGCAGGCGGTCTGACGGACTTATGGGCCAAGGAAACGGGCTTGCCGGCGGGCATCCCCGTGGCTGTCGGCGCCTTCGATGCGCACCTGGGCGGGGTGGGGGCCGGCATCGCCCCGGAAACGTTGGTGAAGATCATCGGAACGAGCACCTGCGATATGATGGTCGTCCCGGTCAGCCAAGGTTTGGCCGATATCCCGGGCTTGTGCGGCATTGTCAATGGCAGCATCCTCCCCGGTTACTTCGGTTTGGAAGCGGGGCAGTCGGCAGTCGGCGACATTTTCAATTGGTTCGTCAATTATCTTCAACCGCTGGGCAAGGCTGGTTCGCACGAGGCCCTCAGCGCGGCGGCGGCCAAACTGGCCCCCGGCGAGTCCGGCCTGCTCGCCTTGGACTGGAACAACGGCAACCGCACGGTCCTGGTGGACCAACGCCTGACCGGTTTGCTGCTGGGGCAGACCCTCTACACCACGCCATCCGAGATTTACCGCGCGCTCATCGAGGCCACCGCCTTTGGCGCTTTGACCATCATCAATCGCTTCGAGGAATACGGCGTCAAGGTGAACCAAATCGTCAATTGCGGCGGCATTGCCGAGAAGAACCCGCTCGTGATGCAAATCTACGCCGATGTCACCGGCCGCCCGATGAAGGTGTCGCGATCGGCCCAAACCTGCGCCCTCGGCGCTGCCATTGCCGGTGCCGTGGTGGCCGGTAAAAAGGCGGGCGGTTATGGCGACTACGCCTCCGCCCAAAAGGCCATGACCGGTTTGAAACCGCGGGCCTATCGACCCAATCCAAAGAATCACGAAATATACCGCGAGCTCTACGCCCTCTATCGAAAGCTCCACGATGCCTTTGGAACTTCGAGTTGGAATGGAAATCTGCATGACGTGATGAAGCAGCTCCTGGTGGTTCGAAATCGCGTCCGGAAATAGTGTTTCCCAGCGGATGTTCGAGGAGCTGAAAGAGCGGGTTTGCGCGGCCAACTTGCGGTTGGTCGCCGAGGGTTTGGTGGTCCACACCTGGGGCAACGCCAGCGGCCTGGATAGCTCCCGCCAGTGCATGGTCATCAAACCCTCCGGTGTGCCTTATGACTGCCTTACACCCGATCAGATGGTGGTGGTCTCTCTGGACCGAGGCGAAGTCGTCGAAGGCAACCTCAAGCCGAGCTCGGATGCGCCTACGCACCTGGTCCTTTATCGCGCCTTCAAGCAGATTGGGGGTATTGTTCACACCCATAGTTTCTATGCCACCGCCTGGGCGCAGGCTCGGCGTGAAATCCCGGCCCTGGGCACCACGCACGCCGATTACTGCCATGGGCCTGTGCCCTGCACCCGGCTGATGACCACTGGGGAAATTCAAACCGACTATGAGGCCAACACGGGGCAGGTAATCATCGAGCGGTTCAACCAATTGGACCCGGCAATGTGCCCGGGAGTATTGGTGGCGAGTCACGGGCCGTTTGCCTGGGGAACCACGGTCGATGAGGCGGTTCAGCACGCGATCATTTTGGAACATTTGGCGCGGCTGGCCGTCGAGACGCTGCGCCTGAACCCCTCCGCCAAGCCGATGCAACGCGCCCTGCTCAAGAAGCATTTCTTTCGGAAACACGGCCCAGGCGCTTACTATGGTCAGAAATGAAAATACCCATTCAGGTGTGGGGCGGACCTCAACCGCGCGTGATGGGCGGACTACAGGAACCGTCCAAGTGAAAGCGCTTACCCATGAGAGGTCGCTCGTGCGGATGAGGGCATCCGCGCTCCAATGCGAAAGCCGCGAAGGTTGCCGTCGTGATAACCCGTTGCACTCTAGAACCACCTTGATTCTGAATCCTCGTCTTTTGTGAATCTACGTGCCCCTTTCCTTGCGGTTGCCTCTTCCGGACCCGGTTTTACGGGCTTGGATTGGGCGGTAATTGCGGTCTATTTCGCCCTGCTGCTCGGGATCACCTGGCGGGCGATCCTGAAGAATAGAGACACGACGGACGATTATTTCCTGGCCAGCCGCCATTTGGGTTGGCTGATTGTCGGCGCTTCGATATTCGCCTCGAACATCGGCTCGGATCACCTGGCGGGCGATCCTGAAGAATAGAGACACGACGGACGATTATTTCCTGGCCAGCCGCCATTTGGGTTGGCTGATTGTCGGCGCTTCGATATTCGCCTCGAACATCGGCTCGGAACACCTGGTGGGTTTGGCGGGGTCCGGCTGCACGGACGGAGTGGCGATGGCGCATTACGAACTGCACGCGTGGTGTCTATTGGTGTTAGGTTGGGTCCTGGTGCCCTTTTACATGCGGTCGATGGTCTACACTATGCCGGAGTTTTTGGAAAAACGATTCTCACCCACCGCGCGCTGGGTGCTCTCGATCATTTCCCTCGTTGCCTACATATTGACCAAGATCGCGGTGGGTATTTTTGCCGGAGGCGTGGTCTTTGGCACCCTGCTGCCGGAGCTGAGATTGGACCTGGGCTTTGCCACCCTCAACAGTTTCTGGGTAGGTTCCATCGCGGTGGTGCTGTTGACCGGCGTCTATTCGGTTCTGGGCGGCATGCGCGCCATCGCTTACACCGAGGCCGTACAAACCGTTATCCTTATCCTCGGTTCAGCGTTGGTGACCGCGTTTGGCTTGAGCAAGCTGGGGGGATGGTCTGAACTGCGCCATACCTTGCCTTCGGACATGTTCAATCTCTGGAAGCCGCTGATCCCAGCCGGTGTTGAAAGCACTTGGGCGCCCGTCAAGGAGACGGGGCGAATGGCCTGGTATTTCAATGGCAATTACCCGTGGCTGGGGATGCTCTTCTGCGCGCCGATCATCGGTCTTTGGTATTGGTGCACGGACCAATATATCGTGCAACGCGCCCTCGGTGCCCCCAACGAACAGCAGGCCAGGCGCGGCACTATCTTCGCCTCCTACCTCAAGTTGCTCCCGGTTTTCATCTTCATTGTCCCCGGCATGATCTGCTTCGCCTTGGCCGTGACTGGCAAGGTACCCGCCTTGAGCCATTTGGTCGATGCCAACGGCAAGGCCGTGCCGGATGAATGCCAGGCCGCTTTCCCGCTCATGGTCGCCACGGTCCTTCCGGCAGGCATCCGGGGCGTGGTTTTGGCGGGATTATTGGCGGCCCTGATGAGCTCGCTGGCCGGCGTGTTCAACGCCAGCTCGACCTTGTTCACCATCGACCTATATCAAAAATTCCGGCCCAAGGCTTCGCAACATCAACTGGTCTGGATGGGACGCCTGGCGACGGCAATCATGGTCTTGGTCGGTCTGTTGTGGATTCCGGTCATCCAGGGCGCCAGGGGTCTCTATCAATACCTCCAGTCGGTGCAAGGTTACCTGGCGCCGCCGATCTTCGTGGTGTTTTTCCTGGGCGTGTTTATGAAGCGGTTGAATGGAAAAGGCTGTCTCGCCACCTTGATTGTCGGGTTCATCCTGGGCGTCTTTCGGTTGTTGGTGGACACCCCGATCGCATTGGGGTTGAAAGGCTTTGAACACGGCTATCCGGAAGGCTCCTTTCTCTGGGTTATCAATAACATTTACTTCCAATACTTCAGCCTGCTCATTTTTATCGTCTGCGTGGCAGTGATGATCGCCGTGAGTTACCTGTCCCAGGCCCCGTCCGAAGAGAAGCTCGCGGGCCTGACCTTTGCCACCACTGCGCGTGAAGACCGCGCGCGGTCACGGGCCAGTTGGAACCGATGGGACGTCATCGCATCGGCGGCGGTTCTCCTGTTTATTCTGATGGCGTATTTGTATTTCAGAGGGTAAAAAAACGAGGTCAACGCCAAACAACTATGAAGAAAAGAGGCTCGATCTTTCGCATGGCTTACCCAGCGGGGATTCTTCTGGCGGTTTCCTGCGCCATCGAGACCGCCGCGTCCACGGATGCCCGGATTTCCATTCAAGCTGACCAACCCGGGACGAAGATAAGCCCTCTCCTGTGGGGGATTTTCTTCGAGGACATCAACCATTCCGCCGATGGAGGCATTTACCCCGAACAGGTTCGCAACCGGTCCTTCGAAGACTCGGACCAGCCGGATCATTGGGCGCTGGAAACGACCGGCTCAGCCGCCGGTGAAATGGCCATTGATTCGAGCAAACCGCTAAACCCGCTTAACCGCCGCGGTTTGCGCCTGAAGATAACCGGCGCCGACGCAGGCAAGGTGCGCCTGGTAAACCGCGGTTATTGGGGGATGGCAGTAAGTAAAAACTCCAGCTACCGCTTCTCGATGGCGGCGCGTTGCGGCGAAGGTTTTACCGGGCCGCTAAACGTCGCTCTCGAGAGCCAGTCCGGACAGACACTCGCCGAGGGAACGATCGGAGGTTTGCGCGAATCGTGGCAGACCTTCACACTCGATCTTGCTCCGCTCGCAACCAATCCTCGAGCGGCTCTGGTTATCAGCCCGCAAAAAAATGGCACCGTGTGGCTCGACATGGTCTCGCTATTGCCCAAGAACACCTGGAAAGGCCATGGACTGCGTCCGGATTTGGCCGGGATGCTGGCCGGACTGAAGCCTTCTTTTGTGCGCTTCCCGGGCGGGTGCTGGGTCGAGGGCGACGAATTGAAGTATTCATACCACTGGAAGGATACGATTGGCGACATAGCGCATCGCCAGCCGCTCTGGAACATCTGGCAATACCACGCCACTCAAGGCCTGGGCTTTCATGATTACCTTCAATTGTGCGAGGACCTCGGCGCCGAACCCCTGTTTGTCATCAACGTCGGCATGTCGCACCGCGAGGTTGTGCCCATGGACCAGATGGGCCAATGGGTCCAGGACGCCCTGGATGCCATCGAGTATGCCAACGGCCCCGTCCAGTCGGTCTGGGGCGGCCTGCGCGCCAGGAACGGTCACCCGGCGCCGTTCAACCTGAAGTATCTCGAGATCGGCAACGAAAACAGCGGTCCAGTTTACCAGGAACGCTACGCCTTGTTTTACGACGCCATCAAGGCGCGCTATCCAACCATGAAATTGATTGCCGATGTCCCCACCGAGAAACGCCCCAGCGACCTGGTCGATGAACATTACTACTCGAGCCCGGAATTCTTCATCAATCACGCCGAACACTACGACACGTATGATCGACAGGGACCCCGCGTTTACGTCGGCGAATACGCCGTCACGCAAAATTGCGGCCAGGGAAACCTGCGCGGCGCGTTGGGCGAGGCGGCGTTCATGACCGGTATCGAACGTAATGCCGACCTGGTGGTGATGGCCTCCTACGCGCCCCTGTTCGCCAACGTGAACTACAAGAAATGGAACCCGGACCTGATTGACTTCGACAGCGCGGGCGTCTATGGGATTCCCTCGTATTACGTCCAAAAGATGTTCAGCGAGAATCGGGGCGATGTAGTTCTGCCAGCCGATATCGAGATTTCATCCGCTGAACACGAGGACGCACACCATGGCGGTATTGGCTTGGGGACATGGGAAATCCAGGCCGAATTCAAACTGATTCATGATGTTACTTACCCATCCCGCAAGCCGCTGTTTGCCGCGGCCAGCCGCGTCAGTGGCACCGGCGAGATTCTGCTCAAGACAGTCAACGTATCGCCTTCGCCGCTGCAAACCGAGATCGACCTTCGAGGAGTTCAATCGCTCCAACCCGCCGCCACCGAAATAGTGCTGACCTCGCCCGATCCTGCCGACGAGAATTCCCTGGCTGCGCCTAATCACGTGGCGCCCGTCCAACGAACCTTCACCGCCGGCGCTCCGCGCTTCGAACACACGTTTCCCGCGTACTCGTTGACGATCTTGCGGTTGCGCGCCGAAAGGTGACATTGTTTTTCTCGCGGACGTCGATACAATGCGGGGAATGCCGTTGCGCCAATGATTTCAGGCCCATCGGAAACAACTAAATCGTGATATGACAAACACAAAAGCAAACCGGGCTAATCAAATACCGCGCCGCGCTTTCATTGCCGGCGCCGCCGTCAGCACCATCGCCGTGATGAATCCTTCGTTGGTATTTGGCTCCGATGCCAATTCAGTCCTCGAGCTGGGCCTGATCGGCTGCGGCGGCCGGGGCAACTGGCTGACCAACCTCTTTGTCGAAACCCAAAAATATCGGTTCGTCGCTTGCGCGGATTATTTTCCCGACCGCGCCGACGCCACCGGCGAGCGATTGCAGATTGACAAATCACGCCGTTATTCCGGGTTGTCCGGCTACCTGCGGTTGCTCGAAGGCAAGCTGGACGCCGTGGTAATCGAGACCCCGCCCTACTTTCACCCGATACATGCCGCCGCCGCCGTGGATGCCGGCAAACACGTCTATTTGGCCAAGCCAATCGCCGTCGATGCCCCCGGATGCATGACCATCGCCGATGCCGGCAAGCGCGCCACGTCAAAGAACCTGGTCTTCCTGGTGGATTTTCAAACGCGGGCAAACGATCTCTATCGCGAAGCCGTTCGCCGGGTGCACCAGGGTGACCTGGGACGCCTGGTCCTGGGCGAGGCCCATTACCCGTGGGCGGGTGGCGGTCGCGGCCTGCCGCCGGCCAATCCCGAGGAACGTCTGCGCCAATGGTATTACGTCCTGGCGCTGTCCGGCGACTTCATCGTCGAGCAGAGCATACACGCCTTGGACGTCGCCACCTGGATCATCAACGCCGACCCGGTCCGCGCGGTGGGCGGTGGGGGCTGCACCTTGCGTCCGGCCGGAAGCATTTGGGACCACTTCGCCCTGACTTACTGGTTCCCCAATGACGTTGTTCTCGCCTTCGCCTGCATCCAGTCCGTGCCCGAGGTTCGCGACGAGATCCGTTGCCGCGTTTTTGGCGCCGAAGGAGTGATAGATACCGACTATTACAGCGACGTTTTTATTCGCGGCAACGAACCTTACAAGGGAGGCAACGTGGGTAATCTCTACACCACCGGCGCCCAAACCAATATCCGCGAATTCCACCAGTTCATCGCCGGGGGTAATTACCAGAACCCAACCGTCGCCCCGTCCGTCCGATCAAACCTCACCGCTATCCTCGGGCGCGAAGCCGCTTACCGTGGCGGTGAACTCACCTTGGACGCCCTGCTCCGCGAGGGAAAAAAACTCGAGCCAGACCTGACCGGAGTAAAGAGCTAACTAGACGGGCCTCAGACCTTCGTAGCGCAGACATCCTTGTCTGCCGTATCGCGGGTTTCCAACCCGCCTCCCGTTGGGCCGGCGCACGGGTTGCCGATTGGGAAATAATCGATACCTTTGGTGGTAGCAGCCTGATCCAGGACTCTGGACGAGTAGCTGATCCCGCGCCCCGACATCGGTGCGCGGATGTCTTCATTCGCGCGCCCCACGCCTCCGGCGAACCAGAGCGAATCCCAAAAGCGCCACGCCGAAAGCCAGACCCCAGGCGCCCGGCTCGGGAATCAACACGCTTTGAATCCAATCCAGGTTCGAAGAAATCCGGGTTGCATACAACGCGCCGGGACCGCTGACGGCGTCGCCGTTAATATAAAGACCGCTTTGATCGTAAAGAGCGGCGTTAAAAGGCATGCCGTCGCCTGACTCAAGGTTGTAAGGCCCGCTTACGCCATAATTGATGCCTGCCAGTTTCCATGTCGAATCAGAGCTGTCCTGGATGAAGACCGCCCCGCCCGAGTCACCCGAGGAAAGTTGGGCTTCGTCAGTGCCAGCCCCGTAATCAAAGTTGGCGCGGAGCATCTCGCCAAGGTTGACGGTCGCATTCGATGCGATGACGATGGATGAAACCGTGTTCTCGCCCCAACGTTGAACACCATCGCCAACTCCCCAATACCAACCTTTGGCCTTGCCATCCACCACCACCTCGCCTGCGCGCAGAGTTCCGCGCCCGATCACCACCAACGACTTGCCGACCTCGTTGTTACCGGTATAAAGGGGTGCGAACTGGGAAAAGGTCCCGTCCACCTTCCAAATGGTCAGATCGCTGTCCGGGCTGTCGTAACGCGCGGTAGTCGTGTAGTTCGCGCTATCGAAAGCAAAGGCCAATCCACTGGTGATCAGCGAGGACGTGATATGCTTGGCGGTGATGAAGTATTGCGGGGCGATGGGTGTGCCCAGGAATTGGCCCAGTTGACCCTCGTATTGCCAACCGCTGCCCGTCAGCGAATCCGTTGGCGCCGTGGTGTGATATGTGGGGTCCGCCGTCCCCATGAATATCACCGCTGGTATCGTCACCGGCTGCATCAATATCCACATCGCGCAACCGGCCTGCATGAACCAATTTGTCCAGATTCGATGCGCCGGGCGATGCGCCATGCGAGCGCGGCACCCGTTCCATCGGCTGAAAGGCGCCCGACCGAACAAGACCGACACGGTTTTCCGCGAACCAACGATTTGAACCGGCCAAACATCAATTATCATAACCAAACATAAACTGGTCTGAGGCTCTGCCTCGTCAGGATGGTCCCGCGGATTGGGCGATTTTCCGGATATACTCGAACGAATAGATGCCTGAAGAATGGCCGTCCTCCCAAATGGGTTGCAGGGCATACCCGCCTACCGTGGCAATTTGGCGAAGCTGAAAAGAGCGCGGGGAGAGTGGCTTCGATGGGCCTTTCTGAATATTGCCCATGATGTCACCTTCACCCTGGCACGTGGCGCAGGGGCAATGACGGCGCAAGGTCTCCAACCGGATATAGGTTTCGCCGCCGTCATCCCATTTGATCGCCAGTTCTTCGCCGATTGCCTCGACATTTACAGGTCGCATGGACTCACCCTACCGGTTTGGGCCGAATCTTCAATGACCAACAACCAGCAAAATTCCTGGTTCCCTTGGTGTATGAAATGATCTTGCCCGAAGCCAATCATTGATTCCTGGGGGGGCGTCCCGTAAAACCAACACAAAAAGCAGGTTAACATCGCTTTTGAAAGAATATTGCCCCGCGCCCTTTGGGCCTTCGCAGGAAACAAACCGATTGCATTTAGGCATTGTTGTGTTAGAAACACTCCTCGGATTGCTGCGGCAAAGCGGGGCGAAATCGTGAACGTGCGCCGCGCTTGGACAGAGTCCGTGAGGTGGTCCTTTTTTGGAGCTGGAATCTAGAGTAAGAGAACGAATTATGTCACAACATCGCAGTTTAAGAAGCGTTAATGCCTTGGGCGCCAAACGGAACGTGCTGAAGCGGTTCGATCGGGTTCAATTGCTGAAAAAGCGGGAGCAGTGGAAGCCGGGCGATCGCGTTCTGGGACTTCGCAAGACCAAACCCGAGTCCTGATCAAGGTGCGACTGCACAAGTTCCTGGCTCATGCGGGCGTGGCCTCTCGGCGTGCCAGCGAACTATTCATCCTGGCCGGGCGGGTCCGGGTGAACGGTCATTTGGTGCGGGAATTGGGGACCCAAATTACTCCGGGTGAGGACCGGGTCACCGTGGACGACAAGGATATAAAGGCACCGCGCCAAAGGCTGTATGTGGCGCTGAACAAGCCGCCTGGATATATTTGCTCCCGGCATGATCCGCAAAAACGCCAGAGCCTGATGGATTTGTTGCCCAAGGAATGGAGCCGTCTCTATTCGGTGGGCCGCCTGGACTGGGAGAGCGAAGGTCTGATTTTCCTGACTGACGACGGCCAGTTCTGTTTGGGGTTGACTCACCCCCGCTATGGAGTCGGCAAGACCTACCGCGTCACCGTCGAGGGCCGCGTGGCGCCTGAGACCTTGGCCCGGATGAAACAAGGCGTCAGGAACCGGGGCGAAGAATTGCGCGCCGATAAGGCACGCCTCTTGGAATGCAGCAAAACCCGCAGCATCATCGAGCTTGAGTTGAGCGAAGGGAAGAATCGTGAGGTCCGCCGGTTGCTCGAAGCCCAAGGCCTTCGTGTCACGCGTTTGCAGCGGACCCAAATCGGGCGGATCAAATTAGGCGAATTGCCGTTGGGCAAATGGCGGAGATTGACAAAATCCGAAATTAAATCTTTACTTCCTGAACTATGAAAACGAATTCCGGGTGGATTCTGGCCGTTTTGGCCCTGACACAGCTTCTAGCTTTGAATCTCACGGCTGCCGAAACCGAGGTTGTCAAGGCAGATACTATCAACGTGCGCGCGCAACCCTCCATTTTTAGCGAGGTTTTGACCCAGCTTAAGCAGGGTGACACCGTGACGGTTTTGGAAAAGATCACCTTGGAAAAACCCAAGGCGGGCGAACCGGACCAATGGACCCGCATCCAAATGCCTACCAATGTCCCGGTCTGGGTGTTCGCGTCCTTCATCGATCCGGAGAAAAAGACGGTCACCGCGCGACGCCTGAACATGCGGGCTGGCCCGGGAGAGAATTACAGCGTGGTGGGCCTTTTGGAACGTGATGATAAAGTCCAGGAAATCCGCACCTCCGGTGACTGGGTGCAGATCGAACCGCCGGCTGACGCTTATGCCTTTGTGGCGGCGGATTTGCTTTCTCCTTCTCCCGTTGCCGCCGCTCCTGCCCCTGCCCCCACCAAGGAAAAAGCCGTCGCCGCCGTCAAACCCGCATCGCCTTCTGCGGAACCGAAAGCCGCCCCACCGGCCCCCGAGAAGACAGAGACAGTCGCCGCGATTCCCGCGCCGGCACCGGTTGTTGCCGCGCCTGCCACGCCTCCGACAGTTGCTCCCGCCATTCCTTCGGCAGTTGCGGCCGCCGCGCCTGCTGCTGTCCCGCCTGCTGCCGCCCCTGCCGCCGCGCCTGCTGCTGTCCCGCCGGCCCCGGCCTTGGCCAACCCTCCGCCGTTGGCGCCCGCTCCGCCTCCGCGAAATGAACCTCCTCCCAAACGGATCGTGAGCCGCGAGGGGATTGTGCGAGGCGTAACCAGCATCCAGGCCCCCACTTATTTCGAATTGAAGAGTGACCATACCAGCCTGGTCCTGGACTACCTGATGTCTACGAGCACCAATATTGACCTGAGAAAATACGCAGGCCAGAAGGTGATCGTGACCGGTCCCGAGGCAATGGACGAGCGTTGGACCAATACGCCCGTGCTGGAAGTTAAATCCATCGAGTCTGCTCCCTGATGACATCCGCGGAAATCATCGACGGCCGGGCCATTGCCGAACAAATCAACGGCGAAACCATGGCTCGAGTGCGCGAGATCGGAAGACAAGGCATCGAACCCGGGCTTGCGTTCGTGCGCGTGGGCGAGGACGCCGCTTCCAAGGTGTACGTGGGGATGAAAGAGCGGATGTGCGCCCGACTGGGAATCAAATCGGCTACCCACGTGTTGCCGGCCGCGACCAGCGAAGCTGAATTGCTGGGTTTGCTGGCCCAACTGAATGCCGATTCGCGCACTCACGGCATCCTCGTTCAAGCCCCTTTGCCGCCCCCGCTTGATCCGGCCAAGATATTCGCCGCCGTTTCACCGGCCAAAGACGTCGATGGATTCAATCCCGTAAATGTAGGCAAATTGATGCTGGGCGATCCTGGCGGATTTGTGCCGTGCACACCCGCAGGCGTGCATGAGCTGTTGATCCGTTCCCGAGTGGAGATGGCCGGGGCGGAAGTGGTGGTGTTGGGCCGGGGCAACATTGTGGGCAAACCGATGATTGCCATCCTGCTCCAAAAGGCTCCCCACGCCAATGCCACTGTCACATTGTGCCATTCACAAACCCGCGATATCGCCGGTCATTGCCGCCGGGCGGATATCCTGATCGCGGCCATAGGCGTGGCGAAATTCGTGCGTCCGGACATGGTCAAACCGGGTGCGGTGGTGGTGGATGTAGGAGTGAACCGGGTATCCGATCCGGCCGCCAAGGGGGGCTACCGGCTGGTAGGCGACGTCGACTTCGAGGGAGTCCGGAAAGTGGCGGGCAAGATCACTCCTAATCCAGGCGGGGTTGGCCCCATGACCATTGCCATGCTGATGCGAAACACGGTGCGCGCCGCGGCGATGGCGGCCCGTAGCTGAGACAGATTTTCAGGATATGCAAGCGACTCGAATTCTACCCGATCTCCAGGCCTCATTGCTCTGCGAAGAGGTGCGCCAGGAAGTCAATGGCAATTTTTTCTTGATCGGTGTTCTAGGCCTGGTGCGGGTCCCGCAAGTCCCGATTACCGCCTTTAAGCTGTGCGTCTTCAACCGCTGGACGGCCGGTCTCGGCGCTTTTCTCGAGAACGTGCGTCTGATCGCCCCGGACCAGACGACCGTAGTCCGCCAAAGCCAGGTGAAATTTGCGCTTCAAGACCCGGCCCATCATGCCACCAACGTGACGGTATTTAACCAGGTGGAAATTGCCAATAGCGGCGTTTACTACGTCGAGGTGCTGGTCGATGACGTCATGAAACTGCGGTTTCCATTGCCGGTGATCGTAGTGCCGCCGCCTCCGGCCAATCCGGGATCGGCGCCGCCTGCGCCGCCGCCGCAATAATTGCCCGATTGGGCGTCTCATTATGCGCATTGTAAAGGTCCCCTTGGGGGGCCGTTCATATTCCATCTTGATTGGCGATCATTTGATGCCCCGGCTCGGCACCGAATGCGCGCGGCTCTTCCCCAATACAAAGTGCGCGATCGTCTCCGATTCCAACGTTGCCCCGCGCTATGCGGGCACGGCTCAAAAGAGCCTGGAAACGGCTGGTTTTGACCCGGTCCTGATCACGGTTCGCGCGGGTGAAGCTTCGAAAGACCTTCGCGTGGTTCAATCGTGTTTCAATCAGCTTGCCCGCCATCGCCTCGAGCGCCGTTCATTCGTGGTGGCCCTCGGAGGGGGAGTTGTGGGCGACCTGGCGGGATTTATCGCGGCGACCTATTTGCGCGGAATCGGCTTCGTGCAAGTGCCCACCACGTTGTTGTCACAGGTGGACAGCTCCGTGGGCGGCAAGGTGGGCGTCAATCTGAAGGCAGGCAAAAACCTGGTCGGGGCCTTCTATCAACCCCGATTGGTTCTCTGTGACCTCAGCACCTTGAAAACGCTCACCGAACGCGAATTTCGCGCCGGGTTGGCGGAGGTCATCAAGTACGGGATTATTTACGACAATCGATTGTTCGCGCGCTTGGAGAGGCAACTCGAACCGCTCCTCCATCGCGATTCCGAGATCCTGGCAACCGTTGTCGCCCGGTGCTGCGCCATCAAGGCCGCCGTGGTGGGCCAGGATGAAACCGAGAGTGGCCTGCGGGCCATCCTGAATTTCGGCCATACCATCGGCCATGCCATCGAGACAGTCGCCGGTTACGGGACATATCTTCACGGCGAGGCCATTGCCATCGGGCAGGCGGCGGCCGCGAGAATCTCTCATGCGCAGGCAGGACTCTCGGAGGCGAGCGTCGAGCGAATCGTAAAGTGGCTCGAAAGTGTCGGCCTGCCGACGTCCATCAAGCTATCTCGGGCCCGGCGCAAACGGTTGCTTGCCGCAATGAAGCTGGACAAGAAAGTCAGCGCCGGCCAGGTCCGATTCGTCCTGGCCAAGCGGATCGGCGAAGCCGTCCCGGGCCAATCGGCGCCGGCTGACCTCATCGAACGATCACTCGAAGACATGCCAATTCCGTCTTTTCAATCGCGTGGCGGCGGTTAAATTGTCCTGCGTTTATGGTCTTGGTAATCGACAATTACGATTCGTTCACCTACAACCTGGTGCAGTACCTGGGTGAATTGCGGGTCCCGATGCGGGTTTTTCGAAACGACCAGATCGCCCTGGACCAGATCCGTCAGATGCGACCGGAACGAATCCTGATTTCACCCGGTCCTTGTTCACCCCGCGAATCGGGGCTATCCAACGAGATTATCCGCGTGTTCGGCCCGGATACGCCGTTGTTCGGGGTATGCCTGGGGCATCAATGCATCGGCCATGTTTTTGGAGCCGAGGTAGTGGTCAATTACCGGATCATGCACGGCAAGACCTCACCCATCAAACACAACGGCAAGGACCTGTTTGAAGGCATGCC
>JAMCZD010000226.1:1813-3001 GCA_023473405.1 Candidatus Omnitrophota bacterium | reverse complement strand
CGGGACAGGATTAGTTTCGATAAATAAATCCTTGAACAACTGGTAATACTGGTAATGAAACTTCTGGGCAACGGAGCCTTTGCCCATCGCGAAGGCGCGCACCATCTGCGCGATTTCCCGAGGGATGATGTTGGATGCGACGCTGATGACTCCATGGGCTCCCAACGCCATGAACGGCAACGTGAGAACGTCATCGCCGGAAAAGATGCTGAACCGGTCGCCGAGGGCGATGCGCAATTGGCTGACGCGGTCGGGATTGCCGCCGGCTTCTTTTATGCCGACGACATTCTTGCATTCGCGGGCGAGGCGCTGAACGGTATCGATGGCGATTTCGATGCCGCAGCGGCTGGGGATGCTGTAAAGGACCATGGGCAATTTGCTGGCCTGGGAGATGGCGGAGAAGTGCTGAAACAGGCCTTCCTGGGAAGGCTTGTTGTAGTAAGGGGCAACCTGGAGCGTGCCGTCGGCGCCGACTTTCTCCGCGGCTGCCGTGAGGAAAACGGCCTCGCTGGTCGCGTTCGCACCGGCTCCGGCGAGCACCCGGATTTTTTTGGCGGCGAACCGGACGGCCAGTTCGATTACATGAACGTGTTCTTCGTAGCTGAGCGTGGGGGATTCGCCAGTAGTGCCCACCGGCACGATCCCGTCCACGCCGCCCTTGATCTGGGCTTTGATCAACCGTTCAAGGGCTTCTTCATCCAACTTGCCGCCTTTGAATGGCGTAACGACAGCGGTGTAAGTTCCGGTCAACATGCTCTGCTAGAGTTAATATTTTCGATGACAATGCGACGGCCATTGCCTTTTGGCCAGTCTATTAATCCAGCGAAATTCTCCCCTCGAAGATGAAATCCGCGGGCCCGTTCAGCCGGACACCGTCCCACTGTCCGTCGCGTTGTTGAAACCGGACTTCGAGCACGTCGCCATTCCGGACCTGGACCTTGACCGGGGAGGGCCATTGATAGAGTTGCGCGGCGACCAGAGCGGCGGCGGTCACCCCGGTCCCGCAGGCCAGCGTTTCGCCTTCAACCCCGCGTTCGAAGGTGCGGACTAGGATGAAATTTGGTTCGCGCACCTGGACAAAATTGACGTTGGTGCCTCGAGGAGCGAAGCGCCGATGCCGGCGCAATTCAGCTCCCAAGGATTGAACGGGAGCCTGTTCGAGGTCCGGGACGAACAGCACGGCATGCC
>JAMCZD010000226.1:1021-1803 GCA_023473405.1 Candidatus Omnitrophota bacterium | reverse complement strand
GCTGTTCGTCCCCGACCTCGAACAGCACGGCATGCGGCACCCCGGTATCGATGGAATGGACCGTCTGCCGGCCGCTTGCCAGCTCGATTTCCTGATTCAACGATACGCCTTTGGGGGGGGTCAGGGCCACGGTGACTCGTTCGCCCTGGATTTCCGCAGTGATGACCCCGGCGCCGGTCTCGAAGGTGATGCGGTCTTCGGCTCCGGTCAACCGCTGCACGAAACGCGCAAAGCATCGCGCCCCGTTGCCGCACATCTCGGCGGCGCTGCCGTCGCTATTGAAGAATTCCCAAGCCCAATCGGCGCGTCCGGAGGCGCAGGGGACGAGCAAGAGGAGGCCGTCAGCGCCAATGCCGCGTTGGCGGTGGCAGAGGCGGGCCACCTGGGCCGGGGTCAGCGCGACTTTGCGGGCTCGGTCGTCAACGAGCACAAAGTCATTACCGGCACCGTTCATTTTCACGAAATTCAATACCATGTGGATCAGATTATCAGAAGCGCGTCTGAACACAAGCAAACGCAAATCAAAGAACTTTACAGAAGCCCTATTCGCTGGCACGGTAAGTGATATGTCAATGAGCTTGTATCCGACTGGCCGGGTAAGCGAGGAATCCAAGTTTTCAGAATTGAGAGCGGACACAGAACAGGCACTCGATACCGCCATCGCGCGGTCCCAGGAATACCTTTTGGCCCAGCAAAAGCCGGAAGGATACTGGGTTGGCGAACTGATAGTGGACTCGACCCTGGTAACAGACATGGTCGCTTACCATCATTGGAACGGCCAG
>JAMCZD010000226.1:0-1011 GCA_023473405.1 Candidatus Omnitrophota bacterium | reverse complement strand
CCGTCAACCATGTCTTTTCCATGCAATTGCCCGAGGGCGGCTGGAACATTTACCATGGCGGCCCGGCCAACGTAAACGCCACCATCAAGGCTTATCTGGCATTGAAACTTGCCGGTGTGCCGGTAACGGACCCGCGCATGCTGCGGGCTCGAAACGTCGCCTTGAGCCTGGGTGGGATTCCGCGGATGAACACCTTTTCGAAGCTGTACCTGGCTCTGCTGGGACTTTACCCATGGAAGTATGTGCCGACGATACCTTGTGAGATCATACTGATCGGCAAGTGGTTCCATGTTAATTTCAATGAAATGAGCTCCTGGAGCCGGTCGATGCTCGTTCCCCTGGCCCTGATCAATCATTTCAAACCTACCCGGCCGTTGAAGTCGCCGGTTACCTTGAATGAGTTATACCCGGAAGGTTTCCACGAGCGCGACCTGGCTTTGCGACCGGACCCGCAATTTCTGACTTGGCGGAATTTATTTTTATGGCTGGACAAGTTGCACAAGCTTGCCGAGTGGTTTGCGCAACACAAAATCCACCCGTTCCGAAGGCGGGCGCTCAAGCGAGCCGAGAAATGGATGCTCGAACGCTTTGAGGGAACCAATGGCCTGGCAGCCATATTCCCGGCCATGCTCAACTCGTTGATCGCCCTCAAGGCCTTGGGATACCCGGACGACCATCCCGAGGTGCGCCGTGCCGAACAGGAACTAAAGAATCTCGAGCACGAGACTGAGGAAAGCGTCCGAATCGAGCCCTGTCTCTCCCCGGTATGGGACACCGCGATTGTCGCAGTCGCATTGCGGGAGTCCGGGTTGCCGGAAGACCACCCCGCCATGGCAAAGTCGGCGGAATGGTTGTTGGACAAGGAAATTCGCTTTCGCGGCGACTGGCAGTTCAAAAACCCAACCCGGGTCGCAGCCAGCGGCTGGGCATTTGAATTTGAAAATAAATGGAACGCAGACGTGGACGACACCGCCATGGTCCTGCTGGCCCTGCGAAAAATTCCCACCACCT
>JAMCZD010000074.1 GCA_023473405.1 Candidatus Omnitrophota bacterium | reverse complement strand
GAAGGTCTCGACCAAGCTGGTGTTTTCATCGACCAACTTTGACAGCCTCTGGTTGGGCATGCAGATGACGCCGTCGGCAACGGCTTCGAGCTGCTGGAGGCCGCGGAGGGCCTGGTGCCGGCGCCGATTGCCCTCGCAATCAAAGGGCAAAATGACAAATCCCAGCACCAAGGCCCCCGCTTCCTTCGCCACGCGGGCCAGAACCGGACTGGCTCCGGTGCCGGTCCCACCTCCCAGGCCTGCTGCCAAAAATACAATGTCCGCCCCGTGACAAATCCGGCCCAGTTCGCCGGCTGCTTGTTCCGCGGCCGCCCAGCCCAATTCCGGATCGCCGCCGGTCCCCAGGCCGCG
Source organism: Candidatus Omnitrophota bacterium (assembly GCA_023473405.1). Lineage (GTDB taxonomy): Bacteria > Verrucomicrobiota > Verrucomicrobiia > Limisphaerales > UBA1319 > JAMCZD01. Next base: position 2,722 of record JAMCZD010000074.1, on the reverse strand, counting down.
GGTGAGGGAGGCTCCGAGTTGAATTTTATCGGGGACCCGGTTATCGGCTAGGGCCCGGGCGTCGGTATTGATGGCGACAAAGTTAACGTCGGCAAAACCGGCAGCCGACAGGTAATCGGTTACGTGCCCGCCGGCGCCGCCGACGCCGAAGAATTTGATCGATAGCGAACGTCTTACCAGGTCCGCTTGCAGCGCTTCCTGGGGCGAATTGAGATTGATGGCTTCAGAGGTCATTTTGAGTTTGCTTGGGTTGGCGCGACGGCAACCGTCGCTTTACTCCCCAGACAGTGGGATAGAGCACACTCTGCCAAGCGCGAACTTGGCCTGGGGCAAGGCGCGGTTATTCGCTGTGAAAAATCTGGCAGAGGGCTTTTCGAATGCTTCGAGTAACGGATTCTTTCCTGGCCCGTTGCCTGAGTTGCAGGGAACCAAACTTCACCAGGCCAAGGGCCGTGGCGAACTCGGGCTGGTCGAGTTTCGAGTTCAGGCTGCTGATGGAATTTATTTTGCCGATAAATGTGGGCATTCTAAAAACGCGCTCAGCCAGCTTCTGTATCTGAGGGATGCGCGCGCCGCCGCCGCAGAGGAAGATCCCGGCTCGGAGGTAGGCCAGCAATCCCTCGCGTTCGAGCTCGTTCTCGATCAATTCCAAAATCTCCTCCAACCGCAACACCATAATGCGGCGCAGGTGCTCGAGATTGACCGGGTTCTGGGGCAGCCCCAAGTCATTCGGCTCTTCAATGGTTTGCCCTTTCACGTCTTCATCCAGCAGGGCTCGTCCGTGGGCAAGTTTGAGGTCTTCGGCCCGGCGCAGGGGCACCTTCAAGCCAATGGCCAAGTCGTTGGAAACGTGGTCGCCACCTAGGGCAAGGATACCGGAATGCTTGATGATCCCATTGGCGCAGACGATGAAACTGGTCGTGCCGGCGCCCAGGTCGATCACCAGCGCGCCCAATTCCTTTTGTTCATTGGTCAGCGAGGCCAGGGCGGTTGCGAGGCCGTTGAACACCACCGTCTCGACCTCCAATTGCAGGCCCCTGACCACGCGGATTGGGTTTTGCAGGCGGTTAAGGTTTCCGTGCATCACGTGCACGTCCACCTCGACCCGCGTCCCCAAACGCCCGACGGGATCCACAATCCCCTCCTGGCCGTCCACCAGGAAGTGCTGTCGGATGGCGTGAATCACGTTATTGCCGGTCGGCAGATTGATGGCCTTGGCGTTCTTGATAACGTCCTGAACGTCGTCTGTCGTGATCTCGCGTCCTGCCGAAACCACCGTATGCACGCCGCGGTTGTTGAACCCCCGGATATGATTGCCGCTGACCCCGAGGTAAACGCTGCGAATTTCGACATCCGCCATATGTTCCGCCTCGACAACGGCATTGCGAATGTCTTCCTCCGCCAGTGAGGGATCGACAATCTCGCCCTTTCGCACACCTCTCGAGCGGGCCTGGCCGATCCCGATGATGTTTAGCACCCCGGTGGGGAGCATTTTGCCAACCGCAACACATACCTTTGATGTGCCGATTTCCAGTCCAACAATAATAGGAGTTGAATTAAGCATGGTTTTTCCTGTATCGCGAGGTTTTCGGGTTCAGACCTTGGCTGGGCGTAGCCAGGTTTGACTCGAGCCAATGGACCGGCAAATTGTTGGTCACCGACAGGTCCAGGTTCGAGATGGACCGGCCAAACCTCAGGCCATAATCGTAGATGGCACGCCATCGGCGCAGTTGCAGCGCAAGGTTGTCGAACGCCATGGTTACCTGGCTGCCCCGATCGGTAGTCACCTGCAAAACGTCGGGAGCCGATACATCTATGCTGGTCAACCGCGCGATCCCAAACATGGGGGACCGGTCGAACACCTCGATCAATCGCAACGCCGCCATCACTTGAGGCGAATCCACCTGCCAGCCCGGCCGCAACTCGGTGTTGTCAAAGCCCTCGATCACCGGAAGCCCCTCCCCCAAACCGCTCGGTTCCGGACTGCGTTGTCCGAAGGCCATTGGAGCCATGACGCACCCGCCCTTGTCGAGGTAATAGCCGGCGATCTCGTAGCTGCTTGATTCGGACGGGCGGATCAAACCGAATGCCTGCGCCAGCGGTTTGCGCTCGGTAACCCGCAGCTTTAGCGTATTGGGCAGCAAACGCTCCACCGATACCGACTTGATCAACGAGACCAATTCCAGGTGACGCTTGATCCGCCCCAGGTTCAGCGCCAATAGATTGTCCCCCACCTTGACCCCGGCCCAGGCGAGTAATTGCTCGCTCGGGATAACGCCATTGGTCTCCACCCGCAGCTCGCGAATCGCAAAGGCCGGGTTCTGAAGAAACCAATAATTCAGGACCCAGTTTCCGGCGCACCAGGCGAGAAATAATCCCGCCAACAAACCCAGGGAAACGCTCAGGGCGGTGGCCAGCATCCGCCATCGTGCCGCCCGGACCCGGCGCGATCGAGCCTTGACATCCAGAACCGCCGTGCTTTTTAGCCGCCGGTTCTTAACCTTTCGTGTCCACCACATGCCGCAATGCCAGGTCGACCATTGCTTGGCACAACTCCGTGTAACTCATCCCCGCCGCCGCCGCCGCCTTGGGCAGCAAACTCGTTTCCGTCATGCCCGGCAATGTGTTTACCTCGAGAACCACCGGTGAGCCGTCCCTCCGAACCATCATGTCCCCTCGAGCATAGTCCCTCCCGCCACCCGCCCGCACAGCCTCCCGGCCC
>JAMCZD010000437.1:1611-3103 GCA_023473405.1 Candidatus Omnitrophota bacterium | reverse complement strand
AAGCGGCAAGCGGGTCCTGTTCGAGTATGCCCGCCTCGGTGTCCAGAACGAACACGACAATGTCGCAGCGGCGAATCGAGCTCTCCGCCCGTTTAATGCTGAAGAATTCAATGGAATCGTCCACCTGCCGTTTCTTGCGGATCCCGGCTGTGTCGATGAGCAGATACGATTGGCGCACACCATCGGTCTCGATTTCGAAGGGGACATCGATCGCGTCGCGCGTCGTGCCCGGAATGGGGCTGACCACCACCCGTTCCGAACGCGTGAGCCCATTAACCAACGAGGACTTCCCGACGTTGGGCCGGCCGACAATGGCCAGTTTCAACGGCCCCGCCGGCCAGGCTCGAAAAGAGCTGTCCTGGACAACGCCCGGCCCCAGATCGCCTCGAGCCGCGGACGGTATCTCGACTTTCGATAATTCGCCCAGCGCAGTATCCATGAGCGCCTCGATCCCGGTGCCATGGATGGCGCTGACCGGCAACATCAGGTCGAATCCCAACTCGGCAAACTCGCCCACCGTTGCCCCCAGGGCCGGGTTATCCACCTTGTTGATCACGACCAGGACCCGCTTGCCGCTTTTGCGCAGGCGATTCGCAACTTCGAGGTCCAGCGGGACCAGGCCCTCCAACGCGTTGACCGCGAGGATGATCAGTTGAGCCGAATCAATTGCGACCTCGATCTGCGCGAGCACCGCCTGCACCAATGGATCACGCACCTTCTCCAGTCCGCATCACACGCACCTTCTCCCCGCGCAGCAGCCCGATCCCCCCCGTGTCCACCAGGGTGAATTCATGCCCGCGCCATTCGGCTTGGGCGCTGATCCGGTCGCGAGTCACGCCCGGTTCGTCGTGCACAATGGCGATCCGCTTCCCCACGATTCGGTTGAACAAGGCCGATTTGCCCACGTTAGGCCGGCCTACTATGGCGATTAAGGCAGACATCCTGGGGAAAAATGTCCCAGCCGGACGATTTGCGAAAGGGAAAATGATCGCGAATGCAAAACGGGTGCGCATGACGATTGATGAACCCTGGCTGTGCATTCGAGTTTTTTGAGGTATTTTGGCCAGGCAGATCGAAGAATTGGGATAACCGCATGACGACAATCGAGCTCCGGCAGTTGCACCGACTCTCTCGCTGGTTTGGAATACAAACCAAACCCGATCACACATCCCCGTTTCTCCGCGAGCCTCGACCCGAAACCCTTTTGGCTGCCTTGCGGATTTTGGGCGCCCCCGTTTACAAGGCCACCGATATTGCCGGCGCCTTACGCGAGGTCCGTCAATTCCAGTGGCGCCGTATTATGGAACCGGTCGCGGTGGCGTGGGCGGGTCGTTCGAGCAGCATCGAAGTCCGCCTTCCCTCCCGGCAGGCAAATCAACGGATCGATTGCCGGGCCATCCTGGAAACGGGCGAGACAAAAAGCTGGAACGTCAAGCTCAGCTCGGCGCCGGTCCTACGGGCGGCTCGAATCGAAGGAGTCTAATATGTGGTC
>JAMCZD010000437.1:0-1601 GCA_023473405.1 Candidatus Omnitrophota bacterium | reverse complement strand
GAATTGCCCTTCGGCTGGCCGCTTGGCTGCCACCGTTTGGAATGGAACATGCCGGGGGTGAGTTGGGAGACCTGGCTGATTTCAACCTCATCGCATGCCTTTTCCCCCGGTAAGACGGGCCGGGGCTGGGGTTTGTTCGCGCCCCTTTACGCACTCCATTCCCGGCGGAGCTGGGGGGCGGGCGACCTGGGCGACCTGCGCCAATTCCTCGAATGGACGGCTTCCCGCGGTGGCACGATGGTGGGGACGCTCCCGTTGCTGCCGGTATTCCTGGATCAGCCGTTCGATCCCAGTCCCTATGCCCCCGTCAGCCGGCTGTTTTGGAATGAGTTTTATCTTGACTTAACGCGGGCTCCGGAAGTTGCAGCTTGCCCGGAGACACAAAGGCTTTTGCGCTCTTCCGGCTTTGTCCGCCGGATCGATTCCCTGCGCCGGGATGCCTTGGTCGATTATCGGCATCAAATGGCCCTGAAACGCCGGGTGCTGGAGATCGCCGCCCGGTTTCTATTCGGGAACTCTTCGCCCCGGCGCGATGATTTTTCCCGGTTCATGCAGGCGCATCCCGAGGTCGAAGACTATTCGTATTTCCGCGCCGTGCATGAGGCGCAACAGTCCCCGTGGTCCACCTGGCCGGAACGGCTTCGTCGAAGGGAATGGCGCACCGGCGATTATCTCGAGGAAAGCAGGAGATACCATTTGTATGCGCAATGGGTGGCTCACGAGCAAATGGAAAACCTGGCCGCCGAGGCTCGCCGGCGCGGCGTTTCTCTTTACCTGGACCTGCCCTTGGGAGTCCACGCCGAGGGTTACGACGTTTGGCGCCGGCGGGACTTGTTCGTCCTCGAAGCCGATGGCGGCGCGCCGCCCGACCCGGGATTCCCGAGCGGCCAGAATTGGGGCTTCCCGCCAATGCATCCGGAAAAGATGCGGGCCGAAGGGTATGGCTATCTGCGGGCGGTGCTTCGTCACCACCTGCAATTGGCCGGGGCACTGCGTTTAGATCACGTGATGGGCCTGCATCGGCTCTACTGGATACCCCATGGCCAATCCGCCGCCGACGGGGTTTATGTGCGCTACCCGGCCGGCGAACTCTATGCCTTGCTCTGCCTCGAGTCGCAACGCCAACAGGTGATAATGGTGGGCGAAAACCTGGGCACCGTGCCGCCCGTCGTGAACACCGCCCTGAAACGGCACCGCGCGCGCCAGTCGTTCGTCGTCCAATACGAATTGCTGTCCGGCCAGTGCTCCGCGTTGCGCTCGGTTCCCTCGCTTGCCGTAGCCAGCATGAACACGCATGACATGCCACCGTTCAATGCCTTTTGGCAGGGGCTCGATCTCGATGAACAATCCCGGCTCGGTATTGTGGATAAGGCCAGGGCCAAACAGCAAAAACAGCAACGCCGTCTGATCAAACAGCAGTTGATTCGTTTCCTGTCAAACCAGGGCCGCCTGAAGACGTCACGACCGAATGCGGAGGCGGTTCTCGAGGCATGCCTGGCGCATCTGAGCGCCGCCAAGGTCGAGTGGGTACTGGTCAACCTCGAGGACATGTGGCTGGAAATCGCCCCGCAAAATGTCCCCAGCACCGCCCAGGGAGCGGA
>JAMCZD010000315.1:370-3085 GCA_023473405.1 Candidatus Omnitrophota bacterium | reverse complement strand
CGTCGAGGATGGTTTGGAGATTCGAATGGCGGAAGGCGACAAGGGGATACGGTGGGTCGGAAGCGAAGGGTGGATTGATTTGGCCGATGAGGGCCAGGTAACCGCTCACCCGGCGTCCATTCTCGAGGACAGGAAACTCAACACCCACTGGAGCGTGGTAGCTCCACACCATCGCAACTGGCTGGACTGCGTGAAGACCCGCGCCCGTCCCGTGGCCGACGCCGAAGTTGCGCACCGCTCGACCACGCTGAGTCACGCGGCGAACATCGCCATGCGATTGAACCGGAACCTGCGCTGGGACCGCCACGCGGAACGGTTCGTCAACGATGACTCGGCCAATAATTTGCTCGCTCGTGCCATGCGATCGCCGTGGACGCTGTGAAAATGACGAACCCTCCCAATGGAAGAACCTATATGAATGCATCCCACCGGAAACGGTTTCGATTCACCACTGCTTTTGTCCTGTTATTGAGCGTCTGCCTTATCCACCCCCTCGGGGCCGAAGCCGATCTTGCGGCTGAAGTTGACCAGGCGCTTTCGCAGGCCGGTCCTGCCGGAGACACCTTTGACGCCACGGTATTGTTTCGTCTCCAAGCCCTCGTGCGTCAGGCCGGCACGCCGGAGCAACTTCGCGCCATCGAGTCCCGGCTCGTGGCCGCTCTCGATTCGGCAATCCCTTGGTCCACCAAACAGGACGTCTGCCGCATCCTATGGACAATCGGCACCGCACAGTCCGCACCCGCGCTCAAGAAGCTGTTGGCGCAGCCGGAAACGGTGGAGATCGCGTGTTACGCCATCGCCAAGAATCCAATCCCCGAGTTAGGCCAGGCGGTTCGAGACACACTGCCCGGCAGCGCAGGCAAGGTGACCGTAAGCCTCCTGAATCTCCTGGGTCAGCGACGCGACGGTGCAGCATTAGACCTGATCCTTCCCTGGCTTAAGAATGAACAACCGGCCATCGCCGAGGCGGCGGCGACGGCACTGGGCAAAATCGGCGGCCAATCGGCCGTGACCGCCCTCGATCGTTTCCGAATAGCCGTTCCCAAGGACCGGCGGGTGATGGCCGACGCGGCGTATCTTCGCGCGATTGAATCGTTGCCGCCGGCCAATGCGGTTGATTTATGGAAAGAGTTGGTCGCCGCCAAGCAGGAATCGGTGCCCGTTCGCCGCGAAGCCTTCTTGCGCCTGAGCGAACATGCCCCGGAGGCGGTCTCGGCCTGGTTGTTGGCGGCATTGCGCGGAGAAGAGCCGGAGCTTACCCCGGCAACCGGTCTAGCCCTCCGCACCTTGCGCGATCAAACTATTGTCGGCCTGGTGGCGGCCCGGCTCGATGAGTTTCCAGCCTCCAGCCAGGCGATTGTTGTCGAGGCCATTGGCCATGACCTCGCAATCGAAAGCCTGGTCGACCTGCCGCGTCACGGAGGCGTGCGAAGTCCCGCCCTGCGCATGCTCGCCACTCGAGAAGAACCGGAGGCGGCTCGGGCATTGCTGACCGAGGCATTGTCGCCGGAAAAAATCGACGACCGGGCCGAGATTTTTCGATTGCTCGGAAATATGCCCGGACCGGCGGCAACGGACGCGCTTTTGAACGCCCTCCCCGCCACCCCGGCCGCCTTGCTCTCTGACGTGGTCCAAGTCCTTACCGCACGCAAGGCCGAAATTCCGTTGCCAGTTATCCTCGATCGAACGCGCGGCGGAGATCAAGACGACAGGATTCAGACTATCCGCGCGCTGCGGTTCGCGGCTTCAGCCGGCGATCACGCCGTACTCTTCGACTTGCTGAAGACCGCCGCCGAACCCGGGATTCATGAAGCCGTCGAGGAAACCATCGCCGTTGTCTTCAGCCACTCTGGAAATCTCGAATCAGAGGCGGACTGGTTGCATGACGCCCTCAAATCAGCCGATCGTCCCCAGGACCGGCAGTCCTTCCTGCGGTTGCTGGCCCAAACCGGGACCGCGAAGGCGCTGCAAGTGGTAACCGCGCAGCTTGACACTGGCCATGCGGAGGATCGCGAGGTGGCCTTTCGCGCCTTGACGCAGTGGCCAAATGAATCCGCCATCGACCCCTTGTTGGCAGTGCTTCGCGAACCGTTGAACGAGGCACAACTGGGTTTGGCTTTCCGTGGCGCAGTGCGCCTGCTTCGCGAATCCCAACTGCCCGCTGCGCAAAAAGCAGATCGCTACCGGCAACTCCTGCCTCAGGCCAACACTCCGGAGCGATCAAAGCTCCTCCTGAGCGGACTGGCCGAAGTTGACGACGCCGGTGCAATGGACCTGATCGTGCCGTTCCTGGACAACCCGGCCGTGCGCGCCGAGGCGGCCGTGTCGGCCATAGCCGTGGCTTCTCATCTTGGGCCAAGTGACGAAAGGGTAGTTGATGCCGCAATGAACCGCGTGCTGGCGGTCGTTCAAGACGCGAACCTCCGCGCTCAGGCCCAGGCCAGAATCCACCCCCAACCACTGCCGCCGCCAACCGATGCTGAAGGATTCACTTCTCTCTTCGACGGCCAACGCTTTGCCGGCTGGGAAGGCAATCAACAGATGTTCCGTATCCAAGATGGCGCCATCGTGGGCGGCAGTCTCAACGCGCCCGTGCCCCGGAATGAGTTCGTTTGCACGACAAACCGGTATTCGGACTTCGAACTCCGTCTCAAGTTCAAGCTGATCGGTGCGGATGCCAATGGCGGCGTGCAACTCCGCAGCCCTCGCGTGCAG
>JAMCZD010000315.1:0-360 GCA_023473405.1 Candidatus Omnitrophota bacterium | reverse complement strand
AGGTCTCCGGATACCAGGCCGACCTCGGACAGACCTATTGGGGCAACCTCTATGACGAATCGCGACGGAACAAGATACTGGTCCAGGCTAACCAGGCTGAACTGAAAAAGGTGCTCAAGCCGAATGACTGGAACGACTATCGCATCCGCTGCCAGGGCCGGCAGATTCAACTCTGGATCAATGGCCACCTGACCGTAAACTACACCGAAACCGAAGCGCAGATGGACCCGGCAGGAATCATCGGCCTGCAGATTCATGGCGGACCGCCCAGCGAGGCATGGTATAAGGACTTAAAGATTAAGAGCTTACCTTGATCGTGAAAGGGAGCGAAAAAGAGATTTAGGATTTGGGATTTAGGAT
>JAMCZD010000047.1 GCA_023473405.1 Candidatus Omnitrophota bacterium | reverse complement strand
AGAAACGGCGATAAAACCGCTCGACGGCATCGAAAATCTCCTCCTTGCTCAGGCCTGGATATTCCAGGGCCGATTCCTGGATGCCATCTTCATGGATGATTCGCGTCTTGTCTTGTTTGCCGAACCAGCCGTTCTGCCGCGCAAGCTCATAGAGCTCGGTGCCGGGATACGGTGCCGCCAGGGATACCTGGATACTGAACACATCCAGGTCGATGGCAAACCGGATCGTTTCCTCAATCGTTTCCTTCGTCTCGATGGGCAAGCCCAGGACAAATGTCCCGTGAATGATAATCCCCAATTCCTTGCAGTGCCGGGTAAATTGCCGCGCTTCCTCGAGGTTGATCCCTTTCTTGATCCGGTCGAGGATAGCCTGGTTGCCGGACTCGTAGCCTACCAGCAGCAGGCGCAGGCCGCTGTCCTTCATGAGCTTCAGGGTCTCGTAGTTGACGTTCGAGCGGCTGTTGCAGGACCAGGTGATCCCCAGCGGCTTGAGCCGCTTCGCAATTTCACGCGCCCGCGGCAGGTTGGCCGTAAAGGTGTCGTCGTCAAAAAAGAATTCCTGGACCCGGGGGAATATCTTTTTTGCATGGGCCATTTCGCTAGCGACACTCTCGGGGGACCGGACGCGGTATTTGTGTCCCCCGATGGTCTGCGGCCAGAGACAAAAGATGCACTGGGCCGGGCAACCTCGCCCGGTATAGAATGAAATGTAAGGTTCCTTGAGGTAGCCAATCGAATACTTTTCGATGACCAGGTCGCGCTTGTAAACGTCGGTCACCCACGGCAACGCATCCATGTCCGTAATCAGTTCGCGTTCCGGGTTGTGAATAACCTTGCCTTCGGCACGATACGACAGGCCTCGGATTTCCTCGAGTGGCCTACCCTCGGATACCTCCTTGCACGTGTAGTCAAATTCCTTGCGGCCCACCCAGTCAACCGCCGGCGAGGCCTTCAGCGTCTCGGTGGGCAAAACCGCCGCGTGGGCGCCCACCAAACCGATTCGAGTGCCGGGCTTCTGTTCCTTGATCGCTTCCGCCACCCGGCAATCGTTTCGCAACGAAGGCGTCGAGGTGTGAATAATCACATGGTCGTATTCCTTGGCGGCGGCCAAACAAGCCTTCAAATCGACGTCGTGCGGCGGGCAATCCATCAGCTTGCTGTCCGGCACCAGCGCCGCCGGTTGCGCCAGCCACGTCGGATACCAAAACGAACGGATTTCACGCCGGGCCTGGTAGCGCGAGCCCGCGCCACCGTCAAAACCTTCAAATGAAGGCGGGTTAAGAAACAAGGTTTTCATGGACACACTGCATGATTCGACTTTAACGGCCACTTATCAAAAACCAAATGATCGGGCACGTCGGCTGTATCGCACCCGATTAACCGGTGGTCTGCTTCTTCGCGGCGATCTTCGCCAACAACTCCGCTCGCTCTTTTACATCACCCTGGCCACAACACATGCCGGGCTTGTCCACGGCATCGAGAGCCGTTCCCGCCCGGCCCGGTCGAGCGCCGCCAATGGGCAGACCTTGCCCGTTCGGACCCGGCGATCGAATCGGCGCTTCAGCCTCGGTCAGGTGGCCTTTGCCTATGGAAAAGCCATTGAAAGCCAGGACCGCTTTCCCGTTGTGCGCCGGCCTCGGTCGGCGTCTGAAATTGTACTTGATATTCTTCCAGGTGTCACCCTTTTGATAATTGGTGCCCAGAGCTCCGCTCGGGTCGTATCCGCAATGAACCATGCAGTTCTCACAACGTGAGTCCCGCGTCACTCCGTTCACCACGCCGTATCGGGTCCAATCCACCCGCTCGAGCATCTCCCGGTAGCTGCCGTAATGACCGTCGGTGATCAGGTAACACGGGGCTTTCCAGCCTTTGACATTGCGGGTGGGAATCGCCCAGGCGGTGCACGTCAAATCGCGTTTGCCCGCCAAAAACTCCTGGTAAACCGGTGTGCCAAAAATCGTGAACCGCTTTCCCCATTCCTCGATGCGCGCAAATTTCAAGTGGGTCATCTCGCGCGTCAAAAAGAAATCATCCGGACGTTTCCCCAGCCGGCGGACCATGTCGGCCTTCGCTGCATCGTAATCGTAACCCGGCGATATGGTGTGGCCATCCACGCCCAGGCTCGAAAAAAACTCGAACATCCGCTCGATCTCATCCATGTCGGCTTCCTTATACACCGTGGTGTTCGTGGCTACTTGGAAACCGAGTAGCTTCGCCATCTTCACCGCCGCCACGGCTTCTTTGAAGACCCCCTCGCGCTCGACAATCAAATCATGAGTGTATTCGAGCCCGTCGACATGGACGTTCCAATAAAGCCACTGGCTGGGCTTTATCGCCGGACGACGATCTTTCGTTCCCCGCCGAATCTCCTCCGCCTCAGCCGGCGTGATCAGCTCCCCTTCGAGCAACCGTGCCAGGATCGGCTCCTGCGACCGATCATAAACCGCCGCCAGGTAAGCCCGCAGCTTTCTACGCATGAACACTCCGTTGGTGCAGATGTATACGATCCGGCCCTGCCGCAGCAATCCATCCACCAGTTCCTCGATCCTCGGGTAAATCAACGGCTCGCCCCCGCATATCGATACCATCGGAGCCCCGCACTCGCGCGCCGACTCCAGGCAATCCTCCAGGCTCATCATGTCCTTGAGACTGGTCGAGTACTCTCGAATGCGCCCGCACCCCGTGCAGGTCAAATTGCACGTGTGCAGCGGTTCGAGCTGGAGCACCAGGGCGAATTTGGGCGTGCCCAGCAATTTGTGCTTGATAATATGCCGCGCAATCTTAACCGTCAGCGCAAAGGGGAAACGCATAGGCTTAAGAAAACGAAGGTAAATTATGGATTGCGAATATCGTTCCGCGCCAGCATCGTCGCCTGCGACGACAATCCCGCCGGTTGAGCCGGGGGAACCAGTCTGGCTCCGGGCAGAAAAAATGACGCCGGTGAAATGGTGTGCGCACCGCTGAATCCGCCACAGCCCGATCCCAACAAAAGTACTGCTCCAATCGCTAACAAAACGCGCCTGCTACTTTTTTTCATTAGAGGATTATAAATTACGCCTGCCCGTTCGCAACTTCTAATTCCTGGCCATTCCGTTGATTTC
>JAMCZD010000283.1 GCA_023473405.1 Candidatus Omnitrophota bacterium | reverse complement strand
AGCCTGCCAATCGTCCGGCAGACCGTCCATGTTTTCGTCTTCGCCCCAGGTCACCCCCAACGCCGGATCAGAGAGAGGCGAAACCCGGCCATCCACGGACTGGAATCGGAGTTGGACTGAATTGGTGCTGCCGGGAACAAGCTGCATGGCAACATAGTAATTGTTCGTAACCTGGACCGGCGATGCCGGGCCGTTGATGAACAATTCGTAATGGTCCACCGCGTAACCGTCCATCGGCGGCCAAGACACGCTCAAGCGGCTCGAACTGAGGCCGGATACAAACGGGGCTGCCGGTTTGGGCAAGGATTGCGCCAGGGGACCGGATACGAAACGCTGGCCAAACAGGTCGAAGCTGCTGGTCAAGTCCACGAAACTGGACCAGGCCACCAGGAACCGAGTATCGCCATCGGAGGCAAGGGCCGGATGCAGTTGGCGGTTTTGGATGGTGGTATTTACCCGGGACTCATCCCCTTCCGGGACGCCGGCGCCGTTGAAGAACCGCCCGTAAACGCCTTCCCACGAACCGTCCTGTCCCAGGCTAGTCCAGACCACCAGGTAATCCGTTCCGCGCGCGCTGATTCGCGGGGCGAATTGATCGCCGTAAGTGAATGAATTGACGTGGATGTTCTGGCCAATTGCCGTGCTCTGACTGTCAAATGCCCGGGCGTAAATCTCCCAGCCGTTCTCGGCATCCGAACCGTCGAGCATTACCCGGCCTGTATAACCGCCAGGAACACCGGCGACAATGGACGAGGAACTCAAATTGGGGACCTGGCTGAAGCGCTGGCTCCAAGCGACTATGAAACCGCCGTCATTCCCCGCCGCCACGGTCGGGTTGGCGCATACATTACTGCTGCTGTTGATGCAGAATTCGCTGCCAAGAGGTTCGAAAGCGGCGTCGTAAAGACGGGCGTAGATGTCGACGCTATTGTCATATCTTTGCTGCTCGGACACCCACACCGCAACGAACCCGCCACCGGGCAAGGCGGCTACCGCGGGGGTTCGTTGATTATAGAGATTGTATTGGTTGATTTGCTGGGAATTGATCGGCTGGCCGGCAGCGGAAAAGCGCTGGGCAAAGACATCCTGCATGCCGCTGGCCTGGTCCACATCCGCCCAAACCACCAAGGCGCTGCCGTCGACCAAGCCGGTTACGACTGGATTGACTTGGGCGTTGTTGCCGGGGGTGCCCACCGGGATATCTCCGGTCATGAAGGTGCCGTTGGCATCCAGGAACCGGACGTATACCCTTTGAAAACCGGGTGTGCCACCTTGCCAGACGAAAACAACCTGGCCTCCCTTCAACATCGCCACTTGAGGATTTTCCTGGTCGCCGGCAGATTGCCCATTGACCCGGAAAGCTCCGAGTTCGCCGGAGAAAGTGTTATTCAATTTAAGGGCGCTGATTCCCAAGCCATCGCCATCGGTAACGTTATCTTCCCAAACCAGGTATCCTCCGGCGGGAGTCAATGCCAGGCACGGGTGGGTCTGGTCTCCCGGGAGTCTGCCTGCCATGGCATATTCGCCCTCTTGAGTGGTAAAGTTCGTTTGCGCCAACACACCCGGAGGGAGAACCAAAAATTGCCCCAAGAGGGCCAAACAACTAGCAGTGCGCAACATCGATGACATAAAGTAACGACTTTCTAACAAAGCGACCATTCATTGTCCACCATTCTCAACAAAATCACTCTGTTCCAGGCGCAGAGGTGATACTCTACCACCGTGCGGCTTAGGGCGGCAACGCCCTGGTTCTACTTAAAAAGGTCTGCTTGCCGCAGCGCGTCCGGATTCAATTCACGCAGCAGCGATTTAAAGCCCCATTCTTCGTACCGCTTGCGAAGCAGACTAGTCTCGGGCGGCTTAACCACTAAATCATCCAGAGAAAACTCCCCCGGCAGTTCATCCCGGAGGCGCACCAACTCCTGGTTGCGTCGAACCAGTGTGACCGCAGCCCGCAATCTCTCGCGGAGGGATTCCGGTTTCACTTCATCCAGGCAAGCAAACATACGTTCCACCGAACCAAACTGATTTAGCAACTTAGAAGCATTTTTTGGACCAATCCCAGGCACCCCGGGAATATTATCCACCGTGTCGCCAACCAAGCTTAGCCAATCAATGATTTGTTCCGGACCAACCTCAAACTTGTCTCGGACCTGCTCGGCGGACCAGACCGCCGGTTTTGAATCGTTGGGATTGATGATCCCGACGTGGTCCGATACCAATTGCATAAAATCTTTATCCGAGCTGGCTATGGCAGTTTCCACCCCGGCTCCAGAGGCATGTCTCGCTATAGTGGCTATCCAGTCATCTGCCTCAACACCAGTTTGACGGCAAGAGGGAATCCGTGCTCCCTCCAGGTAAGCTTCAAGGCCCGGTAATTGCTCCGCCAGCGATGGCGGCATGGGCGGTCGTTGGGCCTTGTATTCGGGCAGCGCAGCCAACCGTTCCTCGGCCAAGCCACCGTCCCAAACCACCACCCAATGCGTGGGTTCGAACCAAGCCTTGAGTTTTTCCAAGGACTTGATGAATCCATAGATGGCATTGGTCGGAGATCCGCTGGGCGAGGTCAAGCGGCGGATGCCGAAGAAGGCACGGTAGGCGTATGCATGACCATCCACAATCAGTAGGCGCAACTTCTTCTGAGCCGGGCCGGCTGTGGTTGGGAAATGCCCAGGTGTCATCTTTTTTCCGGCTGTCAAGGATGGGCTTTGACTCTGGGTTCAACCTTCGCGACTGGGTATCGGATGATGAGGCTCCTGTGGTCAAAACTCGCCGGCAGTCATTCGATTCATTCCACCCTCCGCATTATGGCGTCGGACTTGGCCTTTGCGGCGGGATTGCATTGGGATTGTAGGGCAAATTATCCTCGGTGTGAACTCGATTTCCCGCCGGGTCGATAATAGTTGCCGTGACAAACACAACCAGATTCTTCTTGGACGTGCCGCTCGTCTCGCTTCGGAACAGGCGCCCCACCAAGGGGAGGTCACCCAGAAGCGGCACTTTGCTGCGGTTCCGCCGCACGTCATCCGAAATCAAGCCGCCCAGCACGATGGTTTGACCGTCCCAAACCGTGGCGCTGGTGGTGATCTGCCGCACTAGAAACCGCGGCAAGGGAATGGGGGACCGCGTCGAGCCCACCTGGGCCTGAACCGATGCCTCGAATGCCGCGGCATCCGGGATGTCCGGGTTCCCATAGCCCGCGAAATCCAGGATTGACGGTATCAAGGTCATCTGGATCGTGTAACCATCAGCCGAGACGTAAGGGATCACGTCGAGCGTCGGTCCTGTCGGGATGGATACCGGTTGAGGCTGCAACACCGGCAGCGGTTGCGCCTGCTGAACCACGCTGCCCGGCACCGAAGGAGTCTGCGACGCCCCGGCCGTGTATCCGTAGCCGCCACCCTGTGCACTGGCCGATACGCTGGCCAGGATTTGCCGCAGCACGGTGGATTGAATCTGGGCTTGGCGTCCACTCTGGGTCGTCACCCGCGGGGCGGACATGACGTCCACGCCTTGTCTTTGATCCAAGGCATAAATGACCATCCGGAATTGCGGTTCGGTCAAGATGCCGGTCAGTGTTGCCACCGGCGGGATGCCGCTGTTCAAGGTGTTCAAACCACTGGTAACCTGGCCGTCCGTAACCGCCGGCCCGATGGTGCCCGGACCACCACCGCCGGGGAAGATGCCGAGGGGATTGGCCGCGCTGGTGTTGTTCGGAGTGAAAACAGATGGAGCGGAGCCACCCTGGGCGCCGACCGCGCCGCCCGCCAACGACGTGTTGCCCAGGAACCAGTCAAACCCCAACGCCTTGGAATCGGTCTGGGTGATCTCGACGAATTTTGCCTCCAAGGTGACCTGCGGCGGGCTGACATTCAACGCCTGGATCGCCCGATCGATGATGTCCAATTCCTCCATCGTCGCCCGGACAAACAGCACACCGGCGCGATCGTTGAAGAACAGACTTCGCTGGCTGGTAGGCAGACCCGTTGGCCCGGTTCCCTGAGCGCCCGGCATGCCGCCGTATGCCGCGGCTCCGGCACCGCCCCCAACCCCGCCCACGCCGCCGTAAGCGCCTCCTTGCATCGTGCCCATGTTGCTGATTGTTGCAAACTGAATGCCGGTGATTGTGTAGAAGAACTGAGCGACGGTGCTCTGCCATTCTATGGCATAGGTGGCTCGAGTCACGCCGGTGAGCCCCATGCCGCTGCCAAATCCTCCCATGCCCATACCACCCATACTGCCCATGCCGCCCATACCACCCATGCCGCCCATACCACCCATACCACCCATTCCGCCCATGCTGCCGCCGCCATAGCCGCCCATGCCACCCATGCTACCGCCCATGCCACCCATCATGCCACCGCCATAGGGCGCAACGGAGACCCGCGGAATCTCGCCGCCGGTACCACCACCACCACCACCGGTGCCGCCGTAGCCGCCACCACCGCCACCGTAGCCGCCGCCGCCACCGTAGCCGCCGCCGGTGGTGCCGCCGGTGCCGCCTTGGTTACTGCTGGAGAAAGGCACGGGCTGGATGGAAAAGACGTTCTCCAAACCTTGATAGAAGGTGTTGGGGTCGACCTTAAATGTCCGGGTGTAGAGTTGCTCCGGTTGGGGGGTTTCCTGCGAGAAAATAACCGCGAAATCGGTAATGGAATATTTAAGGCCTTGGAAATCGGGAACCGAAGGGCACTCAGCCACCTTGGCAATGGCCCCCAGCAGGTCCACC
Organism: Candidatus Omnitrophota bacterium; assembly: GCA_023473405.1. Taxonomy (GTDB): domain Bacteria; phylum Verrucomicrobiota; class Verrucomicrobiia; order Limisphaerales; family UBA1319; genus JAMCZD01. The sequence continues at coordinate 11,360 of JAMCZD010000283.1, read as the reverse complement.
AGGCGCATGCGATGCAAGGCAGGCGAAATCCGCACGCTTACGTCATTCCCCAGGTCTTGAATGGTCGGGGCCGGCTGGGCCGCCTGAATGGGCTGACCGAGTTGATCGTATTGCGGGGTTTGTTGCTGCTGCGACAAAGGACTGGGCTTGTCGATATGCGAGCTAATGATGAAATTGATGCCTTGTTTGTCCGGATCATATTTGCGCGCCATTTCATCCAGGTAACTCACCACCGCGCTCAAAGGGACCCCGGGGAATTTAACCTCCTCTTCGATCACGATCTGGTCGAGCTTATGCTGGATGATCTGCCGACCGGGCCCGGTCCAGATCAGATTCGTTGTGGCGTAGGGATTTGCCTCGGGCAAGAGTTTGCCTTGAACCGGCGGGTTCCAGGCCTTCTCGACATCGACGATTGCTTGTTTGGCGGTGATCTCCCGTTTCCGGGCTTGGACGTCGAACTTGCCTTCCTCGACCAGTTGGAGGTAGTAATTGGCGGCCTTGTTGTTGGGATTCAACTTGAGCGCCTGTTCTAGCTTGGTCTCCGCTTCCTCGTATTTGCCCATTTCGTACAAGACTTGGCCATCCCGGGCCAGGGTCAGGCTTTTGACCACATTTGTCTGAAATTCCGGGACCATGGCTTGCACCTCCTGGCTGGGCACTCGGCCGGCCTGGGCGGCAATCTTCAATTGCAGATCCTTATTGAACTTCTGCGCGGCGGCATCGCTCGGGTTTACTGCCAGGACCCGGCTGACCCTCGTCCGCGCCAGATTCAGATTCTGCCGATTTTCGGCATCCTCAGCCAGCTTCAGCCAGACCTCGCTCATCCCTGTGATGGTTTGCTGAGCCTCTTTTTCCACATTGACTCGGCCCACCTTTTGGACCAGGGAATAGCATTCCTCGTACAGGATGGAGGCATTGGCCAGGTCCCCGTTCTTTTGGGCGGCTTGGGCCTGTGCGAGCTTTTGCTGCAGTTCGAGGGCCGCCACCTGCCGGCGCACAGCTTCCTCTTCAGCGACCTGGGCGCCGCTGACATTCTGGTTCGTTCTGACGGTCTGCGGCGGGCTGGCGGTCTGGGCTGGGAGCCGCGCGGAAACGGCGAGCAACAAGATCAAACTCAAGGAGGTGCTAGCAACTTTCATGGTGGGGTGGTTGGGTTTATGAGCGACAGACATATATTAAATTGATCTACTTTTCACGGTGTGCCCCGATACTTGATGGTGGTCCGTTTGCCTGAACTTTCGGACAATACGACGTAATTCGAACCCACATCAACGATATTGTTGGTGTCGCCCTCGAAAACCAGGGCGTCTCCAATGCGTTTGTCCCTGAAAACAAGATTGGCGGGATCATACCGCAGGTCGGCCGCGTATCCGTCAAGCCGCTTGTATGGGGTGCCGCGCGTCACGGTTATATCCCCACCGCCATCGCGCAATTGAATGCGCAATTGCGCTGGTTTATCGCCGGCGTTATCCCCGGAATTCGATGCCTGCAGTATGGTGCCGAAGTCGGTCTTTTCATTCGACTCGGCAAAGATGGAGCGTTTCGCGCGCAGGTTGAAGTTTCTATTGGTTTGTTGAGTAAATCCAATAACGTAGCCCGTCCCGCTGGCATTATCGTAACTAAGGATGGTATAAAGCGGGATAATTTTTTCGATCTTCAGCGCCCGGGGTCCGATGCTGTTTTCATCGAGCTTCAGCAAGGTGCCGTCGGGCCGGCGTTTCCAGACCACGGGATTAAACAGGTTATGGTCGCCGGAAAGCACATAGGCGGGGAAGTCATCCAATTTCTGTAGCACGGCATCGTTGGTGCTGAGATTGATCGAGGCCAGTGTCTTTGGGGGCGGAGGAACCGGTGGTTCAGTTCCGCCTGATTGCACTTTCATGGGGAGAAGGGCCACGGCAATCGCCAGCCCCAGCAGGACCACGCCTAGCAGCACCTTCTCGTAGTGATTTTTTAAGAACTCCATTGAATGGGAAAAAAAGAATTATTGGGTGGCCTGTATCAGTTTTATGGACTCGATGAGCAATGCCACCCTGAGTGGCTTCTCCTTAAGAATGATCCCCGTGGAACCGGGTCTGACGGGCGAAGGCTGGACGGTAGGGGCCGGGGCCATAGGCGGGCGCCCATAGGGTCCGGCGGCCATTCCCATGTATCTCTGCCTCATCATGCCGCCCACGCCCATCGGCCCAAACGCCCCCATTGGGCCCATCGCCGGCGGTCCGTAAATACCACCCTCCATTTCGGTGCTCTCGGCCTCGGCCGGCTCGACCCTGACGGATTGAACGAGGAGACCATTACGGTTGGTGGCGCAGCCTTCGAGAACCGCCGTAAGCTCGGGGGTGGAACATTTGAAACTCACTTCATAAGGCAGGATAATGGCATTGGCGGTATCGTTGGTAACCGCTTTCTTGTTGGCCAGATAATCTTGCGGCTGGGTGGACAACGCGGCGGTGTCGTTGGTGGAGACCGGCGCGCGGCGCACGGCGATTAGCGCATAGACCTTGGCATTGTAGAGCACCTCGCAGATTGCCTTGACATCAGCCAACTGGGTAGTCACAAGAGGCAGGTTCGTTTGGTCGAATTGCAGCAAATCCCGCTGGGCGGAAAAACTGAAGTTGAAATTGGTCGGCAAACTGACACTGGCCTCGGAGGCCCGGTTTTTCAACTGGTCAAGCGTGTTGAGCAGCAAAGAATTGAATTCGGAGGTATAGGAGGAGCTATTGGTGGGAATGTCGCCGAAGAACTGGGTTTCCTTGGCCATGAACGCCTGCAATAGCTGGGCATTTTGCTCGGCTTGAGTCAGGTTTTTCTTGTTGGGGAACGGTTCCTTATTCTGATAATCAGTCAAGGTCTGGAGCGTCGCGTCAACCTGGGCGCTTATCTCCTTTTCCTTGGCCATCTTGGAATAGAAATAATAGCCGGCTCCCCCCAAAAGGGCCAATGCCACCAAGCCGGTCACCATCAACGACAAGTTTTGTTTTACCCAGTCCATATCAGAGCTTAATTGGGTTCTTCAACTTGAGTGTCAACTCGAAGCGGAAGGTTGGCTGGCTTTCGTCCGGCGGGGCAAATTGGCGCGCCAGGAGGGTTTCCTGCGGATCGAAGAGGTTGGTGCAGGACTGGAGCGCTTTCTGGAACGTGTTGGCCAGGCTGACATTGGCGGTGGGGGAATAGCGTTGGAGATTGACCGCTTCGAGGGTTAGGTTGATGGTGTTGATCTCGTTGGTTGAGGCGGACGACGTTTCCTCGGTGGTCTCTTCTTGCTGCGCCATCATCCCGGGGGCGAATCTTCTGGGGTCCAGCCCGTAACGGCGCATCATCTCGGGGGTGATGCCAAAAGACCGGCGCGGGGCTTCCGCCTCGGTATCAGCCGGGGCCGCGGCTTCATCCAGGCCGGGCACATCCGGTTTCATGCTTTGAATCCACAGGCCGGCTTTGGCGTCTTTGCCTTGCTGCCGAAGCGTCATTTCCATTCGTGTCTCACTGGTTATCAAGGCTTTACGCAATTCGGTCATAAGGTCAAGCCAATACCAACGGTCCTGGAGCCAAGTGGTTAACTGGTTCTTTTGTTCGGTCAGTTTGTTGATCTTCTGCAACTCCGGGTCAAGGGATTGGTCCCAAATCGATTGGAGCGGGGTGACCTCGTCCTGGAGGCCTTTGAGCTCGGCAGACTTGGCGGCCACGACCTTGGCGTCGTAAAACCATCCCATGGTCAGCAAGGCCAGCACGAGGCTCAGGACTGTGGCAACGAAGTAGGGTTTCTTTTGATTGAACTGCTGGCGCTGGCGGATGCTCTTGGGCATCAGATTCAGCTCGATGGGGCACTGGGCCAGATTCCTGAGCCCCAATCCGACCACCTCGCCGAGGGCATGGGCGGAGCGAGCGAGATCTTCGAGGTTCACCCCGGGATCGATTTGGACGTTGCGGAGGGGATTGAAGTACTCGACCGGCAGATTCAGTTTTTCGGAGAAGAACTGGGCCGTGTAAGGCATGATGGACGCGCCGCCGGCCAGGAACAAACGCTGCGGGGCGGACCCGCCCTGCTGCCCGCGATAAAACTGGATGGTTTGATTTACCTGGATATGGAGGCGGGTCATCACCTGGCGCGCCACTTTGGAAATCTGGGCTTGGCGCGGGTTTTCGGGTTCCTCGTAGGCCCCGCCCAGGCTAACGAATCCCTCGGCGATTTTGAATTGCTCGGCATTGGCAAAGGACATTCGCGCCTCGGCCGCGAAATCCTGGGTGATTGAATTGGCCCCGATATTGATGCCGCGCGAGCTATATTTGCCTTTTTCGAAAAACAGGACATTGCTGGTCTTGGCCCCGATGTCCAGCAGCATCGTGCAGCCTTCCACGTCCCCGTAATTGTAACGAAAGGCATTGCACAACGCCGCCGGCGAGGTGTCCACCAGGAGGAGGCGCATCCCGGACGATTCAGCGACGCGGAACAAGCCCTCGACAATGTCTGATTTGATGGCGACCAGGAAGACCTCGAGCTCGCCCGTAGGGGTGGTGCCGGTGATTTGGTAATCCCAAACTACTTCCTGGAGCGGGAACGGGACGTTCTGCTGGGCCTCGTACTGAATGATCTGAGTGACCTTCGAGGTGTCGACCGGCGGCAGTTTGACAAACTTGGAAAAGACGTGAAAACCGGCGGCGCAGGCATTGACCTTGCGCGAGCCCAAGCCGCGCTCGGCGATTAATTCCTGCAAGGCACGCTGGAGAGCGCCCTCGCGGGCGGCATCCTGGGAGCCTTCCAATCCCAAGGCCTTGACTCCGAAATTCTTCAGGCACAAAGCTCCTGCTTCAGTCACCTCAAACTCTCCCGCTTTGAGACTCCCGGCCCCAAAGTCAAGACATACAAATGATTTCGAGTTTAACATTTATTGCTCCATCCACGCCCTTCGAATAACCAAATCTTCTTTCCGCTGAACCAACGTCGAGTGGAACTGTGAATAAACGGCGATGGTGGTTAACGGAATTCTGGCCATGGGTCAAACATAAAAATTATTCCACCACGTTTTTCATCCGCCCCTTCTTCCGGTCCGGCCCCAAAACCTTCTCGCGAAAGTAAGGGATGCTCCGCTTCAAACCGTCCTCGAGCGACATCCCCGGCTCCCATCCGAGCCGGGTCCGGGCGCGGGAAATATCCGGCTGGCGTTGATGCGGGTCATCCTGGCGCGCCGGTTGGCGGAGGATACGGCTGCGCGAACGGCAGATGCGAATGACGGCCTGGGCAAACTCGAGAACGGTCATCTGGACTGGGTTGCCCAGGTTTACCGGCTGCGAGACGTTGCTCAGCATCAAACGGTAGAGTCCTTCCATCAGATCGGCATAAAAACAGAAACTGCGCGTCTGGAGGCCATCCCCGAAAACGGTCAGGGGCCGGTTGCGGAGGGCCTGGCCGATGAATGCCGGTACGACGCGTCCGTCGTTCAGCCGCATTCGCGGGCCATAGGTATTGAATATCCGCGCAATCCGCGTCGCCATGCCGTGCTCGCGTCGATAGGCGACGACCAAGGCCTCGGCAAACCGCTTGGCCTCGTCATAGCATCCCCTTGGTCCGATGGGATTGACGTTTCCCCAGTAGGCCTCGGTTTGCGGATGCGCCAGCGGGTCGCCATAGACCTCGGAAGTCGACGCCAACAAGAAACGGGCTCCTTTGTTTTTGGCGAGTCCCAGCGCCTTGTGGGTGCCGAGCGAGCCCACCTTGAGGGTTTGAATGGGCAATTCCAGGTAATCCACCGGGCTGGCCGGCGAGGCGAAATGCCAGACATAGTGCACCGGCTCATCCAGGAAAAGAAACTCCGTCACATCCTGCTCGATAAACTTGAAAGCCCGCTCGCCGCCGTGATGGGCAATGTTGTCTATGTTGCCCGTGACGAAATTATCAATGGCAATCACCCGGTGCCCGTGAGCCAGCAGGTAATCCACCAGATGCGAGCCCAAGAAACCGGCACCCCCGGTAACCACTGAGGTGGGTTGGCGTGCCTTTCGGCCAGGCTTGTGTATGGCAGACATGAATCAGTTAAAGAGCGATTCTTGTGCCAACTTTGCGCAAAAGCCACAAAAAAATATCTGCCTGGAAGAAATAAAATGCGGAATCCTCATGAGGCCCAATCACCCTTTTGTCCAAAATCGAAAACCATGAATCATAACCGCGACCCGTTCACTTCGCTCCCGTCCCGTAAATAACCGCGGGGATCGTTTGAAAGAGAATTTTGAAGTCCAGCCACAAAGACCAGTTATCGATATATTCCAAATCCAGCCTCACCCAGTCATCGAAATCGGTGACGTTATTCCGCCCGCTGACCTGCCACTTGCAGGTTAGCCCCGGCTTGACGCTGAGCCGCCGCCGGTGCGAGAGATCGTCGAATCGTTTGACCTCGTCCACGGGCAGTGGGCGCGGTCCCACGAGGCTCATTTCACCGCGCAGGACGTTCCACAACTGCGGCAGCTCATCGATGCTGTATCGGCGGAGCCACCGTCCAACCGCGGTGATGCGCGGATCGTCGCTGATCTTGAAGACGGGTCCGCTCATTTCGTTCAAGACCTCCAATTCGTGTTTCAGTTGTTCGGCGTCGCTCACCATCGAGCGAAATTTCAGCATCATGAATGGCTGGCCGTTAAGCCCGCTTCGCAACTGTCGAAATAGCACGGGGCCGGGCGAGGAGATTTTGATCAGGCTGGCGACCAACAGGATCAGCGGCGACAGGATGAGCAGGAGAAAGGCGGCGCCGCCCACATCCATCACCTGTTTGGCCAGGGCTTGCCACGATTCCTCGGGGGTGGACCTGAAGATCAGCATGGGGCGGTCCGCAAAGTCATCCAGGATGGTCTTGGAGATTTGTGTCTTGAAGAAGTCCGCCAGCAGCCACGCCTCCACCCCTTCGAGCTCGCAGACCTGAATTGCCTTTTCGATTTGGCTGAAATAGACGTGTTTGGCGTTAATGATGACGCCGTTGGCCGAGTATTCGTGGAGCAACTCGACCAGATTCTCCACCGGCTCGGCGTCCAGGTTGAGCTGCGCCACCAATTCCAGCTCCGTGAAAGCCGGCTTGGCCAACTCGGGCCTGAACCGTTTGTTGTCCGCCGAGGTGCCGACCAGGATAAAGTGTCTTCGGGACTGACCTTTCGCCCACCGGTTTTTGAGCCACAGCAACTGTTCCTTGCTCATGATCAATCCGAAACTGAACAATGGGAACAGGATGATCACCGCGCGCGTCAGTTGCACCTTCCTGAGGAACATCACCAAAATCACGCTCACAGTCGTCAGGATGCAGCTCTCGAAGAGCTGCCACGCTATCAGCCGGCGGGACGCCATCAGCGGTCGATTATAGTAGCCGTGCCATTGCAGAAGGATCGGTCCCAAGGGAAATACCACCAGGAGCAGCCAGGCCAAATCGTGAAACGGCGGGATTTCGGCTGTCCCGCCGAATATCTCGATCTTCCAATTCGACCTTGCCAGGTGAGCCAGCCAGAAGGCCAAACCAAACAGCCCGGCATCGATCAATTTCTGGACGCGGACATAAATTTCTCGCTGACGGCGCAACATGGCTCAGCCAAAATGACCGTGGAGCGGACAAGTTTGTCCTTTGTTACTATCAGGGGCTGTGCTAGGCGCAAGCTCACACCGATTCCTATAGACTAATAAATGAAAGTGTTTCATTCCGGTTACGCGGCGTGGTTATTTGAACCCAAAACCCTAACGCCCGCAAGTCTTTATTACGCATGGCACGGCAAACTATCGCTTGGTTTCAAGTCTCTATTCCAGGCGACCAACTAGTCCGGTTTACCCGCGAAAGTATTCCTCGGGTAGCCTGCTGCCGAATCGGAGCTTATTCCCGCCGTGTCTGTCGCGCGGACGCCCTTATTCTGGAGCGTTAAAGCCGGCCTTGTGGCAAATTGGAACTCCGGCACCGCAGCGGCCAGGAAGCGCCGCATTTCCTCGAACTCCTTCTCCTCCTGTCCGGGCAGGCAGGTGCCGAAGCAGCTCACGTAAGCCCACCGTTGGAGAACCCCGGTAAAAAGAAGGTTCTTGGCCATCCACCACATCCGTTTCCAGTGTTCCGCGGTGAGTTGGTGCTCGGAAACAAACCAATAGGCATAAATGCCGCGCAGTAACATGCCCTGGCCGCCGCCGGTTTGGAATTGCTTGCTGGCAGTCATCCGCATGACGGGCAAATCATAGGCGTGCGGGCGCTCGATCCGGACGGCCACCTTTTCCGTCTTTTCGATTCTCCACCCCTGGCCTACCAGGCAGAACTGGGGTTTATGAAGGCTGGTGCGGTCGGTGCCCATCAACACAATGCTGAGCAGCATCTCGTTGGTCTGTCCTCCGCGAACCCGGCTGTAGATTCGGCGGCCGAAGGTGGTGTCCGCAGGCAACGCCGCCAGTTCCTCCCGGCTTATTTCCACCAGCGCCGAGGTGTAATCCAGGACGCGTTCGGGCAGATCGAGTTTCAAGCCGGGGGCGCCCAATCTCTGGTGAGTTTTGAGCCAGAACAGGAATCCGACCGTGATGGCCATCAATCCCAAGGCGGCCGACATCGCCAGCCATTGCCGTTTTCTCATAAGGCGCCTCCTTGTCCGCCGGTTTGCCTGTCTTCGCGCAGCCAATGCCCCAACAACAGGACGCAGGCAATGGCCACGGCGAACGTGATAAAGCCGGCGTAATCGTGGACCCAACTTCCGGCAGTTTGGCCAAATGCCTCGGCGGCAATAATCACGGTGGTAATCCGCACCACGTTGCCCGCTACCGCAAGCGGCACCGCCAATCCCATCGTCAATACCCGCTTCCAGCTTCGTTCGAAAGTCACAAAGCCGTAAATCGTCGTCAGTGCCAATAGCGATATGAGACTTCGGATGCCGCTGCACGCCGGGGCTACGTCATACTGAAAGGTCCGGCGCGCATCGAAAATCCGCGTGCCGTCCCGGACCACGTCGATTCCCAGCAAGCCTTGGCTTATCGCCACCGAGATATGCGTGACAATCATCCGCAAAGGAAAGGTGATGCTCTCGGCCAATGATCCGATCGGGATACAAAAGACAAACAGGATGAACGGGAAAAAAATCCGCCTAAGCCAGGACTTGCCCCAGGTCAAACCGCTTAAAAAATATAGCCCAATAAAAAACCCGATTATCGAGATACGCGGCTGCTGAACCACATAGCCTAACACGTGAAGCACCAGACCGGCGCCCAGCCCGATCAAGGCCGGCAACCAGATTCCCTTGGACGCCGCCTCCAACTCCTTCCGCTTCCACCACATCAACCCCAGCACCACAAATGGTATAAGGTCGCCGTGCTGGTCTTCCGAAAACGGGCTGTTGTATGCGTTGTACATCCAGCGCAACAACGACGGGGTATCGACGTAGCCAAAGGTCGAACTGCCGAGAAACTGGAATAACAACAGCCATGCAACCAGCAATACCCCGAACATTGCCCGGTTGGGAAACGAACGCCATATCGCCAGCGCTTCTTGGCGCCAACCCACGTCTGCGCCGGATTGCGGTGAAGACTGCTGCTTGCCTTCGGACATAATCAATCGGCCTGCATCTCACACCATCACCTATGGCTGGTTCAATGAAATTCTTCGGCTTGGCGGCTATTCGCACGACCAATGCATGAATCCAGGCCAACACGACAATGGAGAGGTGGATTCCTCGAGAACAGTTTCGTGATCCGATCGGAACATTTTTTCGACACATCGCCGCCGCCAGTTCGGGCGCGTTTGCTCGACGGGAATGGCAATTGGGGGTGAAATTGCTCATGCTCACGCGAGAAAATGTGAGAGGGCGTTTGTTTCGCGGAAAGTGATGACTTCTTTATCGAGAAAAGCGCTCGATGAAAATTCCACCACTCGAACCTGGTGAACTCGCCTTGTTCCAGCGGGTGTTTGGCCGGCATTCGGAAATCAAGGCGGTGAGACTGTTTGGTTCGCGAGCCAAGGGCACTCACGCGCCAGGCTCTGACGTTGACCTCGCACTCTGGGGCGACCTGGACGCTCTCCAGGCTGAATCGATTGCCGCCGAACTGGATGAATTACCGCTGCCTTATCGTTTCGACGTAAAAGCGTCTCATCTCATCAAACTTGGCCCCCTGCGCGATCACATCGATCGCGTTGGCATCCTGGTCTACCCGGTCTAACACTCTCCTTAATCCGGATATTACGTTGAACGCCGGGTCTTTTGAGGGCTATAGGCCGTGCGCCCTCACACGGCAGGGTGTTGGCGTTTCAAAGGAAGCATGAAATATCCGGGTTAAGACCCGCGCCGCCCTGATTTACCCTTTTACGCCCCGTTTATCCCTTCGGAACCAAAGCCTCCAGCGCGTCCATCACAAATGGGATATGGGTGTAAGCCGGACCACCTTGCATCATGACGGCCACGCCGGCTGCCTCGATGATTTCGGCGGGGGTGTTGCCGGCCTCGAGGCATTTCTGCACATGCAGATTGATGCAGGGCTCGCAGTGCTCTGCCACGGCAATGCCGAGCGCGACCAACTCTTTTTCCTTCTTTTTGAGCGCGCCGTCTTTCATTACGGAGGCGAACAGCCCGCCGAAACCGCTCACTATATCCGGCGCGGCGGTCTTCATCTTCAGGAAATCGGTTTTGAATTTATCAAAAAACTGGGTTGCTTTATTAAACATAATTATAATTCTTTCCGCGCTACTTTGATGCATTTTGGCCGACGACCCGTCGGCCAACAAGACTTTCCCTGTGAATTCTCACGCTCAAATGAACAGGGTGCTCTTGGACTGGCAGGCATCGCCAAGAAATGTCGCCACCCCGCCTAATTCGACGCCGTCCAGAAGCTCCTCGCGTTTGAGGCCCATCACGTCCATCGACATGCTGCAGGCCACGAACCGAACACCGTTGTTTCGAGCCATCTCGATAAACTGGGGCAGGCTCTGGACATTTTTCTTGCGCATGACGAACTTCATCATTCGCGTGCCCATGCCCATCATGTGCATTTTGGAAAGCTTCAAACGTGCGGCGCCCTTGGGCATCATCCAGCCGAACATTCGCGCCAGTAAATCCTTCGCCGGCGAACGGGCGGTTTCCTTGCGCAGGACGTTCAAGCCCCAAAAGGCGAAAAACATGGTCACCTTGATGTCCATGGCCAACGCGCCGTTGGCGATGACAAACGCCGCCAGGGCACGGTCCAGGTCCCCGGAAAACAGGATGATGGTCATCTGGTCCGGCATGCCACCCGCCGGAGTGGCGAGTTCGGCTGCGGGAGCGGTGACCGTGGTGTCAATTGGAGTGTTCATGCGATACGAATTTGTATTGATTGAGAGACTTGGAGAGTAAGATTTACCCGGTTGTGGATGATGGTTCCGGTGCCTGCGAGTGTTCCA
>JAMCZD010000370.1 GCA_023473405.1 Candidatus Omnitrophota bacterium | reverse complement strand
CTTACCGCCGAGTTCCTCAACCCGTTCCCGCATCCCCACCAGGCCGAAGAGGCCCGGCGTGGCTGTTTCGGCGGCGGGATGGACGCCCAGATTTTGGCGTATGGCCATGGTGTTGAGGATGAATCTCCCAGCGGCAAGCCGGTAAACCGAGATCATCGAGCCTGAGGCATAGCCGCTGGGATGAATAGCCGCGCGAATCCCGCCGGCGACCACCTCCTCCGGCGGGTCCTGGCCGGTCCAAAGCGGATCGGGAATGAGCTCCCGATAATAGGTGTAGTCCATGAGCCCGCCGGAGGGTAATCCTTGGAAAATCGGATGGTGCTTGGCCCACTCGTCGCGGATATAAAGATCGCTTCCCGATACCGTTGGAGCCCCTTTGTGCTCGAGGGGGAGCCAATACCCCGCCTGGTTTCCTCGGGCAAAAACTTCCGGGCAAAGGAATATGACGGACGAACCTCGAGCGATGTGCCGGGCCAGCTCACACCATGCCGAGGCATCACCTGAATTGGGTGTTGGACCAGCCAGGATTACCTCACGCGCGGACTGCGGGGTGGGAGAGAATTGGCGGCAGTTGATGTTATGTTCCTTAAGCCAACTGGCCAGGTTGATGTCGTTCCCCCACAATACCACCTCGGCCGGAACGTCAGGCATATCCGCCGGATCAGTGACATAAAAGGTTAGGCCGCCTCCCGTTGGAGCGCCGCCTTTCTCAAGAGTGGCAAGAAACCGGTACTTTCCTGTCGGGCCGTCCACGGTGATTCGTTCAGAAAAAACGGGCAACGCAAACGGAGGTTCCGGCTTGCTCTCCGGGTCAGGGACGGAGAGTGTGATCACCCGATCGAGGATTCGGAGACCATCAGGTCCAACAATTTGTATTCGGACGGGGTAGTTGCCCGGCTTGAGCGCGTCCTCATTAGCCAGCACGGCCTCCAATTCGAGGGGCGTCTTTCGATAGATATGCTCGGGATTGGCGAAAAGGCACATCCGCAGCGGCGCCCATCCCTCGAAGAGCGCGTCCATGGTCCCTGGTTTCAACTCACGGAACAGGGTCCAAAGACCTTCTCCGGTCATGCCTTGGTCCATCGTTCCGGTCATGCTGTATCCGGCCAGGTTCGGATTCGAGCGCAGGGCATTAAGGCCTTCGAGCCGTTGGGATGCCATCTTGGCGATGCAGCGTTGAAGATAATCATCAGGCGAAGCAAAGGTATCGGCCAGGTTGAATCGTTCCCAATCCGCCAGGAAGAGGTCGCGTATCCGCTTATAGAACCGGGCGTCTTCGACCTCGGTTTTGCCCATCTGTTCGAATTGGCGGTATATCCTCAACCAGTTCACCGCGCTGCCGACACCGTATTCGGAAAGGAAGGCGTGTTGCGTGCCCTGGCCGAGGGTGCGGAGGAATCGGATGGTGTCCTGGGTCTGGGGTACTCGAGGGTAACAGTGGGCATCGCCCACGCCCTCGAGGTAGCCGCACAAGGGTGTTGGACGGGCAGGCTCGGTGTGAGGACCCTGCGCGCCGAGCAGGCATTCCCATTGCATGGAGCCGGGATTGCAGATCGAGCCAATGTTGATCTGCCGATCGGTTCGTCCGCTATTCAGGATCAACATGCGCGCAGGATCAAGCGCACGGACCATCGGAACGCAGGCAACGGCGTGTCGGAACACCGGCCCATCCCCGGTCTCGTTGAGCATGCCCCAGATCACAATCGAAGGATGGTTGCGATCGCGCCGGATCATCTCGGTGAACGACCGGTCGTAGCGCTCCGCCATCTTCGGGGAATCGCCCAGGCACCAACTCGCGTAGTTCTCCTCGTAAACCATCAGGCCCAGCTCATCGCAAAGATCAAGTTGGTCCCGCGTGGGCATACCAGCAATGAACCGGATGCAATTGAACCCGGCCATTTTGGCGTAAATCAAATCGCGCCGGGCGAAATCGGGATTGCCGGGCACCTGGAGGCCCACGGGGAAGTGATTGCAGCTATGGGACGAGCGGAGAAAAATCCGTTTGCCATTGAGCCGAAAGTAGCCGTCGGCAAAACGAAAATCCCTAAACCCACACCGGGTTGATTGTTCATCCCGTCCATCTTCCCAAACGACACGCGCGGTAACCCGGTAGAGAAAGGGATCGTTGAGTTGCCACAATCGGGGTTGATCGATCGCCAACGTCTGTTTGACGACCGTATCCCCGGGCTCGAACGGCTGGCTCGACGCGATAACCGCCAGCGATTCGCCGGTGGTCGCGGGGGCGATTGAGAAAGTCAGATGTCCCTTGATCGAAGTCGGGCTGGCATTATGGAGACTGACTTCGAGGCTCACCCTGCCGGTCTTTATGTCCGGTCTGACCACCAAGTCCGTAAATCGAAGGACCGGGGCGACCAGCAGTTCCACCGAATCAGTGATGCCACCGTGGTCAGCGGCGGCCCCCGGGCGATAGGGAATGCCTTTGTGCCGATGAGGTACCTCGGCCAGCACCATTCCATCGATGCGATCATTCGAGACATTCAGAACGCGCACCGCAATCAGGTTCGTCTCGCCGGGTTTGATGGCGCTGCTAACGTCGATTACGAAGGGTGTTTCGGCGCCTTCATGGCTGCCGGCATGGACACCGTTCACCCAAACATCAGCCAGGTAATCAACCGCCCAGAATCGAAGCAGATACCGGCCCTCGAGATTTGGATTCATCGGAGCAGTGAAGCCCTTCCAATACCACGCCACTCCATGATACTCGGGGAATGCATCTTGAATCACCCATGGCACCTTGGTTTCCTTTGCCTCAGGCCGGCAGCTTTCCCACCATTTTTCTTCCCGACCCACGTTTTTCGGGTCCACCGCCAGTTGCCAGGTACCGTCCAATGATATGAGCTTGGTTGCACGGATTGGCGCCTCGGTATTCCAGGCGGTCTGGGAATTTTGGGCGGGGTGGATACCTTCAGGCTCGGCACCTTTCGCAATTAATGCCATATGGGCGGCCAGCATTGGAATCAGGCTCAAAAGCACCGGCCACCGCTTCGCGAAGATAGACATCGCAAGGAGCCCTCCGGAACGGGAGCAAATACCAGGATTCATCATCGGTGCAAAATGCGGGGTGTGACCAAGCAAAGTCAAGCCGTAA
>JAMCZD010000080.1 GCA_023473405.1 Candidatus Omnitrophota bacterium | reverse complement strand
TTTTCCGCGACGATTCGGACCGGTTCGACTTCCTGGGGTTGCTGGCCGAGTTGGGGGAGCGTTTCGGCGCCAGGGTTCACGCCTATGTGCTGATGGACAACCACTTCCATATGCTGCTCGAAACACCCGAGGCCAACCTAAGCCGGGCCATGCAGTGGCTGGGGGTCAGCTATGGCGTGTGGTTTAACCGCCGCCACCGTCGGGTGGGACACCTGTTCCAGGGCCGCTTCAAATCGCTCATCGTGGAAGATGACGCCGGCTGGCAGGAAGTGGCGCGTTACTCCCTGGGATTCCAAGGAAATTGCCTGCGACTTTCGGGACAAGCGCGTGGACCGCGATTACCTCGTCGAGGCCAGTATCAGCGGCCAGGCCTTGCCAAAAGAATGAGCATGGCGCCCTGGCAAATTTGGACCCGGACGTTTGCGTTTGGTAAACACCCGGCTGTGATCCTGTCGAATGCCGAACGCGTCATTCGCAGCCTGGCCTTTGTCGATATATAATCCTACAGTCCTGTGGTCAGTAGTCCGGTAGTCCAGGGGCGTGAGGGATTTGGGATTTGATAATCGGCTGGAGGTTATGTCGAGCCAGATTTCGGGCGACTTGTTCGAGCCATTCGTTGTCCGGCAGGGCGTAGGGGCGGAACGCTTCGAGAATTCCTTCCTGGTCGTTGTAGAACAGCGCGCGATGGAGTCCCAGAGAGCTGGCGTGCGTCGAGTCGATCAGAGTGGCGGAGTCGTTGGCACTCATCTGGAAGAGCACGCGCATGGCGATTTCGCTCAAGGTTTTTCGGCCCAGGAATCGGATTGCGTTGGAGCAGATGTCGCACGTGGCGATGACATGGAGCCCATAGTTGGGACCTTCATTGATAAGGCGGGCGAGCAGGGTCGAGCAAGGAATATCGGATTCGCTGTTGCCCAAGGAGAAATTATAATCGTCTTCCACCCGGAGTTTCTTGAAGTTCTCCAAGGCGTGGATGATCAAGAAGTTCGTGGGTGCCTCAGTTGCGGGACCCTGGTGGGTCCTTTGTTTCAATTCATCCGCCAAGCCATTCAGGATTGCCGCCAGATCGCCAGGCTTTGGCCGGAGGATAGCGTGAGGAATGGCCTGGATAACCCGGTCCAGAAACTCGCGTTGCCGTGAACCGGGCGGGGTGCTGTCAAACAGGGTGAACCGGACAGACTCGCGCGGGTATTGCGCGGCCAGGGACACCAGGGCGACCGCCAGAATCGCCAGCACCGCATCTTCCCGAAGTCCTACGATCAAGAGGTTGTTTCCACTCTGCCGGTGAAACACGGCTTCGGTGGGCCCCTTGACGGCGTTGGGGGCTCCCAGCCAGATACGCGGGGAAACCGGGGCCTGGGAGGGCTCGGTTTCCAACGCGGCACACAGGAGCGCGTTTTCCCGCACTTCAGCCGGGGCATTGCCTTCAAATATGAACGGGGTGAAAGAAGCCTTTAGATTCTGATCCGCCCGGTCACGGATTTTCGCCAAAAGGCCGTCGCGTTCTTCGTCGGACAGCCACACGACCTGGAAAGGGCTGTTGGCTTCGAGCACGCCGGCGCCATCGTTGTAAATGCCTTCGCCGGGGCGGGAGAGGAGGCGCGGGGCGGCGTTGTTCTCGTCCATGATCAGGTAGGCATCGGCTTCATTGCAATGAAGCGCGATCCGTATGACCATCTGGCCCAGCGTGGCGCGGGCCAGGGTGTAAGCGCCGCCGAGGGTTTGAGACCCCAGGAGGACGTGGATGCCGAACGCCCGTCCTTGCCGCACGATGCGATCGAGCAGCACCGCCGCGTTCTGGGAAATTCGATCCTCTTCAACGAAGAACTCCTGGAACTCGTCGATAATCAAGAGACAACGAGGCACCCGGGAGGCGCCGCCGGCCTTTTTATAGGCCGGGAGGTCCTGGACACCCAATTCGCGGAACAGATCTCCGCGCCGTCGCAGTTCGTTATCCACGCGTTGGAGCACGCTCAAACCGAATTCACGGTCGCTTTCGATCGCCACGACCCGCGCGTGCGGGAGTCGATGGGTCGCATAGCACTTGAACTCGACGCCTTTCTTGAAATCCACAAGGTAGAACTCGACCTGTTCCGGGCTGCACCACAGCGCCAGGTTGGTGATGATAACGTGGAATAGGGTCGATTTGCCCGAACCGGTTTTCCCGGCAATCAGCCCGTGCTGGCGGGTGCCCTTGCCCATGGCCAGATACTGCAGTTTGGCAGCCCCCAATTGACCAATGGGAACGCGGACCTCGTCGGTGGTGTCCATCGTCCAGACTCTGGATTCCGGCGGTGCGACCTGTGCGAACGGGACTTCAACGCGATTGGAATCTTTGCTGCTTTGGCCGACGGCGTGAAGAAAGCGGGTGGCCACTTCGGGCGGGGGCGGGGGGTCCAAAACCAGGCGTGTCCCCGGGAGATGCCGGCCCGACAGGGCGAGACCGGATTCGGCGGCGACAATGGAGATGCTGTTTCGGCGCAGTTCATCGGGAACGAAGTCCTGCGGCAAGGTGTGCCGCTGGTCCCAATGAATGAGGGTATACACACCGCACCGGGCGCCGCTGGTGGCGATATTGATCAGCCGGCGGGCGGCGGTTTCACTGAAATTAACGGGGAACCCGGCGATGACCAGGAGGTAATATTTCTCGACGATGGAACCGGCTTGCGCATTATATTCAACAATCGTTTCAAATTCATTCCGCAGGTACATCTGGATGACCTTTTCCATGTGTTCGTTCAACTCGGCCAGCTTCTCTTCGATCTGAGGGGTCTGCGTCCAGATGCGGCCGTTGATGTAACCGGGCGCATCGTCGGCCAGGTGCATCAACCCGGCGAAGTTCTGGCCCAGTCCAACGGGATCAATCAGGGTGATGTTCACCCGGCCCGGGGGGGTTGTGGAAAGGAGCCGGTAAATGATGTTGTTGATCGTTCCGGCCACCTCTTCGCTGCCGGTTTGGGTGGTTTCAAACAGGATCGAGCCCTGGCGCGGATAGGCTAGAAAAAGCGGGACGGAAAAGCTGGCTGGGCAAGGGAGGGCGAGGGGCCGGTTCAGCAGCGGGACCTCGGCGAATTTCTCGATGTCCACTTCCAACCGCGCAAACCTCACGGCATTCC
>JAMCZD010000375.1 GCA_023473405.1 Candidatus Omnitrophota bacterium | reverse complement strand
TGGGCGCGGCCGTCCTGTTTGCGGCCACCGGGAGTGGTTTCATCATCTGCCAATACGATCCGTTTGTCTCCTTTTTCAGGCGGAGCGGCAGTGTGAACATGCTGGCGATTGGCAAGATTCGTTCCGGCCTGGACGATGCCCACCGCATTACTTATTGGGACTACCAGGTCTATTGCGCGGGGAATCGCGGCACCGAGATGTTTTACAAAATTCCCCATTATCGAACCCGGACCTTCGGCGGATGGTTCGGCGGGCCGGGATTGCATCCGTTCGAGGTGGGAGCGTGGCGTGCGCCCGGCAACAATACCAATTCATTCGCGCGCGAGTCTCAAATAGATGCCATGGCCGCCGCCGCGGGTATGGACGCCCTCGAGTTCAGGCTGCTGAATCTCAAGGAACCGCGCATGCGCAAGGTGCTCGAGAAGGCCGCCGAGGCCTTCGGGTGGTCCTCAGCCAAATTGCCCGATGGACGCGGACGCGGTGTGGCGTGCGGGCTGGATGCGGGCGCTTATGTCGCCCTGATGGCCGAAGTTGAGGTGAACCGCGAATCAGGCGAGGTAAAGGCCAGCCGCATCCTCTGCGCACAAGACATGGGTCAGGTCATCAACCCCGAAGGCGCCCGCATGCAAATGGAGGGGTGCATGATGATGGGACTGGGCTATGCCTTGAGCGAGGAAATCCATTTCAAGAACGACCGCCTCGAGGAAGACAACTTCGATGCCTATCAGCTGCCCCGCTTTTCGATCATGCCCAAATTGGAAACGGTTTTGGTCGAGAATAATGCCCTCCCACCCCAAGGCGGAGGCGAACCCGCCATCATTAACATGGGCGCAGTCCTTGCCAATGCCGTCTTCAATGCCATCGGCGTTCGCCTCAACCGGTTGCCGATGACCCCGGAAAGAATCAGGCAGGCTCTTGCGAAATGAAATGCTTCACCTTGGGACGGTCGACGCGCTGCCGATTGGAAATCGGCGATACAGCAGGTTAGGAAACCTGTATAGCCACTGCTGTTCTCCCACCCAACGTCGATCAGAAGCGCAGGGCATCGGTTCGTTTCCAGAGCCTTGTGACTTCAGGGTTCACGAATCTCGAGGTCGCGGCAGATTTTCCGAACCAGGACATCCTGAATTTCGCTGTGGCGAGGAACTGCGCTACGCCGGTTCCGGATCGGTTTTCGCCACCATAAATGGCGGCTTCCCTCACGGAGTAACACGCAACCTTCCGCCGTTAGGTGCCGGACAAGCTCCCGTCGCTTCACAACGCCAAGGGTTCTTCCACGTAATCCGAGTCGGCGGCTTTTCGGGCCTCCTGGCGGTTGAACTCGATGGCCTCGTGCAAAGCTTGTCTCAAGGAGACCAGTAATTCCTCCTTGGTTCGTTCCTGGGCGTTCACGCCAGGCACTTCCTGCACCCATCCTATCCACCAGCCGCCTGCTTGCTTCACCAAGGCTGTATATGCGCTTTCTGCCATATCCAAATCCCAATAAACAACCCCGCTCCACGCAATGCGCTCGAGCCGTCCATACACGCCCACCCGCACTGACGGGCCCAAGTCTGATGGTCCAATCATTCCGAGGTCCCGCTTCGTTATTAATCCTTTTCCAATTTCTTCAGGTCCTCCGCCAGGAACAGGGCTACATCCTTGAACTTCGGGATGTTGGCCGGATTCATTTCCATGAGGGTTTGGTGGGCTTCCAACGAGGTGCGCGCGATTTCGACTGGCGTCGGACGCGAGACTGACGTTTCCGAAAACTCGGCCATCAACGGGCTGCATTGCACGGCATCGAAGAAGTGAGAAATACCCAGGTTATCCAACAGATTGGAGACGGCGTTGTTGGGATTTACCAGCCGAATGGGGAGTCTTGGCGACCCCGCTTGGTTCGAGTTCAAACGCCGGTGCAATCCGGCGAGCACCCCCACGAAGGTGCTATCCATGATCACGCATTCCGTCAGATCGAGAACAAATTGGGCATACCCCCGCTGCTCGAGCTCGGCAACCGCCGTTTTGAAATCGACGCTTAACGCGAAATTGGCACGCCCGCATACCTTGAACCAAATGGCCACATCCACTCTTGCAACCATTAGGCTTGAGGCAATCACAATCAATTCTTGGAATTAAGGATTTGCACCAAGGTTTGCTGCAACACCAGCGCGTCGTCCAGTCCGCTGTAGATGAGCCGCTGATTGCATTCCAGCAGCAGTTCCATCGCCCGAACCAACTCCGCCAGGCTGAACTTGGTTGCCTGCGGCAATGCCTTGAACAGGACGTAAGGATGCATAGCCAACGGATTCAGGCGTTTGTCCTCGGGCATTAAATTCGACGGAAGCCCCTGCAATTGCTCCTTGAACCGGCTGTAACTCATCCCCGGTTTCAACCGCCCAATACCCGCCATTTCCTTGAGAAAAATCAACACGCGCACCTTGGCAATCAAACCGTATAACAGTCGGATCGGCGATTTCTGACGGTCGAGTTTCAATTCCCACAATTCCTGGTCCAACACCCGCAATACCCGCGGCAAATTCCGGTCGCCAAAGGCGTCTCCCAAGGCAAACGCATCCGCCTGCTTGTTCCGCGTCACGATCGCTCGCACATCCGGGGCCTGGACCTCCCGCCGGTCGCCGATATACAAAGCCAACTTTTCGATCTCATTGCTCAGTTGACGCGGAGAAGGCCCGACCATCGCCACCAATTCAGCCAGGGCCTCGATTGTGATCCCCTTTCCCGCCGCCTTTAGCTCATTCTCGGCCCAGATCTCCGCCTTTGCTTGCCATTCCGGATCTTCCGTGGACCAACCCGGGTAGTCCTCGACCAGGCCCAGAGCCTCGATGGTTTTGTAGAATACACGGCGCTTGTCCACCTTGCCGGCGCTGATCAAAAGCCGGACGTTGTTCCACGAAAACGAACGCCATTCCCGCGCCAGTTCGGCCAGGACCTCGCTTACGGATTGAGTGGCCAGAGCGGGTTCTTCGCCCAGGAAATTGCAGTTTTGCAGCCAGGCAACCTTGCTCGATCCGAAAAGCGGCAGCGCTTGAAGGGAATCACGTAATTTGGCAATGACGCGCAACGCCTCCCCGCTGTTTGCCACACAGGCATCGATAACGTCATGGTCCCATCCCCCGGTCTCGCCAGTCCATTGTTGAAAGATTTGCCGGGCGCGTCGCTTGACGCTGAATTCGTCCTCGCCCCAGACCAAGGCTAAGGGACGGGAGACGGCGACGGAGACTGGCATAGCAATTATTCTTCGGAATCGTTGCTGTCCTGGTTGATCCGATTGAGCACTTCGGACATGTCCTCGACTTGAGCAAAAAGTGATGAGGCCACGTAAATCGGCCGTTTCTGGCTGGTGGCGATGGCCAGGCAATCGCTAGGTCGCGC
Source organism: Candidatus Omnitrophota bacterium (assembly GCA_023473405.1). Classification (GTDB taxonomy): domain Bacteria; phylum Verrucomicrobiota; class Verrucomicrobiia; order Limisphaerales; family UBA1319; genus JAMCZD01. The sequence continues at coordinate 12,761 of JAMCZD010000375.1, read as the reverse complement.
GTCAACCTCGACCAACTTCCGGCCGAGCTCGTTCTGCTGCTTCAAAATAAGCCGCGCGTAATAAGTCGAATTCTTCAGCTCCGTAATTACCATTCGCTCCACCGCAATGCCGAATCCCTGAAAAATGCTGGCGATCAAATCGTGAGTCAAAGGACGTTCCTTGGGGGTGTCGCGCAGGAACATGCCGATCACGGCTCCCATATTGTGCTCCACCTGGATAACAAATACCTTCTCGGAATTGCCGATGAAAATGGCGCAACCGCTATTAGCAGGCAAAATTCCGCGGATTTCCACGGGCACAACGTCGTTTTTCATATTCACAGTTTAAACGCCAAGTCGGAAATTACAAGCCCCCTCGAGCAGTGATTCCCCATCCTTTTCGCCTTGATTTCCATCTCAAAGCCCTGCGACGAATTCCGGCCATCCCAGGGCGCGCACCCCGGGGGCAACGACGTGCGTCGGCGGACTTTCCTTCGTCGGTTGATGCACCAGAACCAGGGATTGACTTCATGCTCCTTTACGGGCAAGGCTTTGCACCAATGAAAATGAACTTACCCGTTACCCTTTCGATCATGAGCCGCGACCATTGCCAATGGCCATCGACTTTCATAAGCCGGCCATGGTTGGGAATTGCATGCGCAATTCTCCTTGGCACGGGTGCGGCGACGATGTCGGCCATGAACCTATATGTGGCCCCGAATGGCAACGATGCATGGTCGGGAAAAATCGCCGAGCCTAATGCCGGCAAAAGTGATGGCCCGCTCGCATCACTGGCCGGCGCGCGTGATTGCATCCGGCATCTGAAGGCGGATGGCGCGTTGTCCGAACCGGTCCGGGTGATTTTTGCGGGCGGAACCTACCCGATCGACGAACCGGTTGTTTTCGGACCAGAGGACAGCTGCACGGCGGATTGCCCCATCAGCTACGAAGCAGCGCGCAGGGCCAAGCCGGTCTTCGAGGGCGGACGGCGGATCACCGGGTTCAAACCAGGCCCTGACGGTGTATGGACCGCCAGTATCCCCGACGTCCACGACGGCAAATGGTATTTCGAGCAGCTCTGGGTAAATGGTAAGCGCGCTCAGCGTGCGCGCTTGCCCAAGCACTTCTATTTCTATACCGAAGGCAAGGTCGATCACGGTATTGATCCCGTTACCGGCCAACCCGTGGATTGGAGCGGGCGCGCCTTCAAGGCTCGTCCGGGCGATCTCAAGCTTCCCAAGGACCCGCGGGACGTGACCCTGGTTGCCTATCATTCATGGGAGGTATCGCGCAGTCATCTACAGTATTTTGATCCCGAGAAAAACATCGTGGTCACCACCGCCAAGATACCGTTCGGCTTTTGCGCCTGGGGACCGCAACAGCGATACCAGGTCGAGGGCTTTCGCGAGGCGCTGACCGATCCCGGCGAATGGTGCCTGGAACGAAACGGGACCCTGTCCTATATACCGTTGCCGGGCGAGGACATGACCAAGGCCGAGGTCATTGCCCCCGGCGTTGCCGAGCAATTCGTGGAGTTTACCGGCGACCCCAAGAACGGTCGGTTCGTCGAGCATATCACCCTGAAAGGTCTCTCTTTCCAGCATGGACAATATGTGCTTCCCCAGGAAGGACACGGCGATGGCCAGGCAGCCTACAGCATCCCGGCGGTCATCATGGGCGACGGCGCGCGGCACGTCAGCATTGATCGATGCGAGATTGCCCACATCGGCATTTACGGGGTGTGGTTCCGTGGCGCTTGCACGGATTGCCAGGTCACGCGCACCTTCCTGCACGACCTTGGCGCCGGCGGGGTTCGCGTCGGCGAGGGCGGTGTCGAACCCAATCCATCCCTGCAAACCGGTCGTTGTGTTGTTGACAACAACATCATCTATTCGGGCGGGCGCATCTTCCCCGGCTGCATCGGCATCTGGCTCGGTGAGACCGGCCACAACCAGGTCACGCATAACGACATCTCGGACTTCTATTACACCGGCATTTCGGTGGGGTGGTCCTGGGGTTACGGCCCAACCCTGACCCAGTCGAATCACATCGACTTCAATCACATCCATCACATCGGCCAGGGCGTGCTCAGTGACATGGGCGGCGTCTACACGCTGGGCCTGTCGCCCGGCACCACCATCAGTAATAACCGGATTCACGATGTCTATTCGTACGACCGCTACGGCCGGGGCGGCTGGGGTCTCTACAACGACGAGGGCAGCTCCGATATCACCCTCGAGAACAACCTCGTTTACAACGTCAAGACCGGCACCTACCACCAGCACTACGGCGCCAATAACCTCGTCCGCAACAATATCTTCGCCTTCAGTATGGACGGCCAAATCCAGCGCTCCCGCGTCGAGGATCATCTCTCGTTCACTTACATGAACAATATTGTTTATTGGAAGACAGGCAACCTGATCACCGCCGGGTCGCTCAAGGACAAGAACGTGATCCTGGCCACCAACCTCTACTGGTGCACCGATGAACCCGTTCGGATTCACGAATACAGCTTCGCCAATTGGCAAAAGCTCGGCAAAGACCCCGGCTCGATCAACGAAGACCCGATGTTCGTCGATGCCGATCATTTCGATTTCCACCTCGAGCCCGGTTCACCGGCCGCCAAGATCGATTTCAAACCCTTCGACTATTCAAAGGCCGGCGTCTACGGTAACCGCCGGTGGATGCGCCTGGCCAACAGCCTGACCTATGCCCCCTTGGAGTTCGCGCCACTCCCGCCCCCGCTTCCTCCATTCGCCTTCAAGGATGACTTCGAGGACTCGCTGACCGGCGCCCAACCGGCTGACGCTCGCGTATTTGTCGAAGGCAAGGGCGATAGCATTGCCGTGACAGACGAAACCGCCGCCACCGGCAAGCACAGCCTCAAAATCACGGATACCCCCGGCCTACAATACGCCTACAACCCGCACTTCTATTACGAACCCAATCACAAGAGCGGGATCACCCGGTTCAGCTTCGATATGCGAATCGAGCCGGGCACCATCATGTATCATGAGTGGCGGGACAATGCCTCTCCCTACAAGGTTGGCCCAAGTTTTTGGGTGCGAAACGCCAGGCTCGAGATCGCCGGCAAACCGGTCCTGGACCTCCCCACCGGCCAATGGGTTCATTACGAGGTCTCCGCCGGTCTCGGCAAGGCTTCCACCGGCACGTGGCAGCTCATTGTCACTTTTCCCGGCCAACAGCCCCACTCCTTCGCCAACCTCAAGTGCAGTCCCGACTGGAAAACGCTCACCTGGATGGGCTTCAGCAGTACTGCACAAGAAAAGACGGCCTACTACCTCGATAACCTCGACCTGCGCAACGGGAAGTAACGGCTCGAGGCGGGTTGCTAACCCGCGTGGCGCTCGCACAGTCTGCCGACTTGAAGTCCGCGACACAGCAGGTTAGGAAACATGCCACGCACCGTAGTTCTTATTGGGTGCAGAACCCGAACAAAGGAAATGGAGGCGCCCTTTACAGTCTCGGCGATCTAACAGTTGTGGACAGCACTTTCAGCAGCAATTCGGCCACGGGGGATTCTTCATGACATCAACTTCACAGTGGAGTACATGAAAAGCGGCCCCGGGAACGGCGGAGCCATCTATAGCTCAAACTCCCTGACTGTTCTCAATTGTTCCTTTCTGAATAATAAGGCGATTGGCGGGCCGGCCCATTATTGGCCCCCGTTTGTCGCCCGTGATCTAGGCGGCAACGCCTACGGAGGAGCGGTATACCTCGAAGGGGCGAATGCTGGTTTTACCAACGCCACGTTCTTCCAAAACACGGCTCTGGGAGCGGATGGAGTCTACGGGGCAACAGGCGGCGACGCGGCAGGGGGAACCATCTATTCACCTGTCCGCTTTGCCTTTGCCGGCGAGGCCGGCCAGACCTACGCGGTCCAGGCCTCCACTAACCTAACGGACTGGACCTCCTATTCGACTAATACCATTCCGTCAAGCGGTGTGCTCGAGATTCAGCTCGATAATGCCAGTGACCCAATGGGCGTGTTCTTCAGAAGTCAAAAGCAATAAAAACGGCCGCGCCTGCAAAACAGTGAACTCGGAAGTCTGCGTAGCAGCCGACGTGAGTGCGCCATGACTTTTTCCGGCGCCTCACACTGAATTAATGATCGAACTCACGTTCGATGCTACGCCCATTTCCCCGTATCGCGCGGCAATCGTCCAGGTAATTTTCGGACTGGACCTGGACCGGCAAAATTTCTTATTGATGAGGCCATGAAATGCCAACGCCAAAATGGGATTGCCTTGCTCGTGGGGCAGACCTCCGGTCTGCCCCACTCCTCAACCGCCGCCTACCTTCTCATTCCCCTGCTTCTTTTCATCTGCGCGACCGGCTTCAGGACGCTTAACGCGTTCGGGGCCGAAACGGGTCATGTCAAATTGGCGCTTCATCAACCGGCTGCCGAATGGATCGATGGCCTGCCGCTTGCCAATGGCATCTCCGCCACAATGTGGTGGGGATCGCCCTCGAGGACCGTTCTCAGCCTGAACCACGTCGATTTCTGGCGATACGACCTGAAATTGGACGAGCTTCCGGACGTGTCGAAGCTGATGCATGAGGTCAGAAGACTCATGATGGAAGGTAAGGCCAAGGAGGCGAACGACCTTTTCTATCAAAAGGTATACGGGCAATTACACAACATGCCGCGCCAGCGCGTCAAACAGGCCTTTGGCTATACCGACGCCTTCGAGCCCATCGGCGATGTCGTTATCGAACTCGATGGCCAGGATGGCATGAGCGATTATGCCCGGACCCTTGACCTCGAGCATGGCATCGCCCGAGCGACCTGGCGGGCATCCGATAGCCCGGTGCGGGAGGAGTGTTACGTTCCATTAAAAGAGGATGTGGTCGTCTTTACGCTCTCGACCGCCAAGCCCGTTTCCGGACGTGTTTATTTCACCCGCCCCAAGCAACAGGAGTATCAGTGGAACTCAACCGCCGGCAATGGCTCCATTCGGGTCGAGGGCCGGTACGACGAGGGAGTGGAATCAGCCATGTCGGCCGACCTGCAGGTCCGCGATGAAAGCCACATCGCGAGATCAGTCGTTGCGAAAGCGGCTTCAGCGGCCGACCGCTCAGATGCGCTCGAGTTCTCCGGGATCACCGAGCTGCGCCTGGTGCTATCGGTCGATTCGGCTCGCGGCACGCACTCTCCGCAAGCGCTTGCCGAGAAAAAGACCGCTGCCGCATTATCGAAGCAGCCCGAGACCATCCGCGCCGAACACATTCGCGAGCACTCGGCCATGTTCGATCGCGTGGACCTGTCCTTGGACGACCAGAAGGCGGAACAATCCATGGACACGGCGCAAATGGTGAGCCAGGCGGTTCAAGGAACCTACCCGAATGCAATGGCGGAGCTGATGTTCCAATTCGGGCGTTACCTGATGATGTCCTGCAACCGGGCTGGGCGGCGTCCGGCGAATTTGCAAGGCATCTGGAACCACGACCTTTATCCAGCCTGGGACGCCGATTGGCATCTCGATATGAACATCGAGATGAACCATTGGCTCTGCAATCCCGCGAACCTGGACGAATGCAACCTGCCTCTCTTCAAGCAAATGGAATTCTTCATCCCCCAGGGCAAGATGATCGCCCGGCGAATGCTGGGTTGTGACGGGATACTCTATTATGGCGTCGGGGGCGGGGACGGCATGAACTGGTCGGCCGAAGGCGGTTTCTGGTGCGGGGCGGCGCCGTGGATATCGGAGCATTTCTGGGAACACTACGAGTTCACCCTCGACCGCACGTTTCTCGCCAAACACGCCTATCCGTTTCTGAAACAAGTCGGCCTCTTCTACAAGAGCTGGCTCGTTAAAAACAAGGATGGCAAATACGTGACCGGGTTCAGCTTCTCGCCAGAGAACGTCCCGCCCAATGGGTTCGTTAACAATGTCCACTGCACCATGGACACCGCCCAGGTGCGCGAAGTGATGTCGCACCTGCTCGAAGCCGGCAAACTGCTGAATGTCGACCGCAGTCTCTGGCCGATCTGGCAGGAGCTTCACGACCAGGTCCTGCCCTACCCCATCTCAGATGACGGCGCGTTGAAAGAGTGGCCAAGCCCAATCCAGGAACAACCTGCGCACCGGCATTTTTCGCATCTCCTCCCGCTGTTCCCGGGAGACGAATTCACCCGCGACGGCACACCCGAGCTCTTCGAGGCGGCGCGCAAGGCCCTTCTGCTTCGCGAGACTGGCCGCGACGCCTGGGTGAGCTGGAGTTACCCCTACGCCGCCTGTTTCTACGCGCGGCTGGGCGAAGGCGACAACGCATTGAAAAACCTGCATGAGCTGGCGCGGAAAAACACCGTGAACAACCTCTTGATCTGTTACCCGATTGGTTACCGGTTGTTCCAGATCGAAGCCAATTTCGGAGCCGTGGCGGCGGTTGCCGAAATGCTGCTCCAGAGCCACGAAGGCTTCATCCGGCTCCTGCCCGCCCTGCCAAATCAGTGGTCCACCGGCCGTTACCGTGGGCTCAAGGCCCGGAGTGCCTTTGAAGTGGATTGCGCCTGGCAGGACGGCAAGGTGACTGAGGCGTCAATCAAAAGTCTGAAAGGAACACTTTGCAAACTGCGCAACTCGCGTCCATGGAAATCCGCTCGAGTGACCTGCGGCGGTCAAAAAGTCGAGTTTGATCTCGAGTCCAATACCGGGACTATCAGCTTCCCCACTCGCCCAGGAAACACTTACCGGCTGGTGTTCAACCCTCGCTAGTGTGGTATCCCTTAAATGACTAGGCCTAGTCTGCGGCATATTTTTCATAAAATGCCCGAAAATACGAGCTTTTGAATGTATAGTCATTCCGGCGGCACTATACTGGGTATGGCTCGATCCGTCTCGCTTCGGCCACAAATACCGTCGATTTTTTAGCGAAAAAAGAAAGCGCCCTTCTCCTATCTCTGGTACAAATAGCCAGTAACAAGTCAGGTTTCAGCATGCGCTATTTTGCTCAGCTTGTGCCCGGGCATCGCCGGCTGGTTTTTCCCGCAAGGGGCGGTGTAGGGCGCAAAGAAAAGACCTCCTAACCACAAATCCACATGAAGACCAATCCTCGACCGTGTATTTCTTTCTTGAGAGTGCTGCTCGTCCAGGGCGTCTTGGCCTTGGGAATCCGCATAGCCTGCGCGCAGATTGATGGATCGGACCCGTCGCTTCGGCTTTGGCTTAAAGCGGATACTTTGTCTGGCCCCACAGTGCCGGTGTGGACCGATAGCAGCAGTTATGGCATCATACTGTCCGCTCCCGAGTTGCCTCCAGGCGACACGGCGGATGACCTGATGAACCATACCCCTCAGCTTATTAGCGTCGACAATAACGGCGTCATTTTCAACGCCGTGCGCTTCCGCCAAGCCAACGATCCCATTACGCCTGATCCAACCTACGGCCATCTGGCGGACCGCCTTTGGCAAACGAACAATCTGGATGAAAACGATCCGACACTGATAGATCCGGGCTCGAACCTCACGATGATAGTGGTTTATGCGAACAATGCGCCAAACGCGGCCCTTGGGCCGGATCAAACGATTTTCGCCAAGCGCGGGCCTAGTTCTTGTCCTTACGAGTTTGGCTTGGATGTTGCAATACAATCGCCCGCTGTGGCCAGCCTCCCTTCACACATGTTCGTGACCTACGCCGGGTCGACAACTTTCAGTCCGACGCCACCGATACCATCGCAGCCGGAGTGGGCCATCGTCGAGATGAGCGTGACCGCCGAAGGCAACATGACTGTCAGGGAGTATTACGCCTCCCTCGGTGGCTGGCGGACAAGCAGCATGGAGGGCGTGTCCCGCGGCGGCGACACACCGTCCAGTCCGTTTACTATCGCTTTCCACACCCAGGGAGCGGGTGGCACCGAGGCTAATCCGTGGGGCAACGGCGCGTATGAAAGATTTGCCGGTGATATTGCCGAGTTCGCCTTATATAACCGGAGCCTGTCGAGCGACGAACTTTCAAACATTGAAACTGGTCTATTGGTCAAGTACTTTCTAAAGGCTGGACCGCCAACCATCACAACTCAGCCGCAAAGTCAGCTACTGAATGAATTCGATTCCGCGACTTTCAAGGTTTCCGTCGACGGCACCCCGCCGTTCAGCTACCAGTGGTTGAAAGATGGCTCGCCGATAGCCGGCGCCAATGGCTCGATTCTGACCCTTACCGGAGTGCTGACGAAGGATGCCGGGAATTATAGCGTCATTGTCAGCAATAGTCTTGACTCGGTGACCAGCCAGGCAGCGGTGTTGACCATAATTGCGGATACCAATCCACCAGCGGTCTCTTCAGCGTTGTTGAATTATGTTGATAATACCAGCGTCACGGTGCTTTTTTCGGAGCTCGTAGACCCGGCCACGGCCACTAATCCAGGCAACTACAGTTTTAACAACTCCGTTGGCGTCACCAGTGTGGCGATTGGGCAAACGAATAATACCTATTGGTCGAACTACATTTCGTCCGTAGTCCTGACCACTACGCCGATCACCTCGCAGAGCACGCTCACTGTGAGCGGCGTTCTTGATCGGGCAGGCAACAGAGCTGAAAATGCGCAAGCCGTCATCTTGGTGCCCGGTGCCTTGACTATTCAGCCGCCGTCAGTGGATCGGCTTTTGTGGCTGTCCGCCGACCTGGAAGTGCTGGCGGACGATACGGGCGTATATGAATGGAACGACAAGTCCGGCGCCGCCAACGAGCACGACGCCCTTTATTCGTTTGGAGCTCCGCAACAGGGATTGGTGTCTTTTCCCAATGGCATGCATCCTGTGGTCAGCTTCGATGGTAGCGCGGGGCTTGCCTTGGATAACACGGCTGACTTTAATGTGCAGAATCTCACCGTTTATGTGGTCGGCGATGTTGATAATACAAAGACTTCCATGAATTTCCTGGGCAACTGGGAAGGATGGACGCTTGGAATCAGCGACGGTAGTCCAGGAGTGATTAAATGGGTCACCTACGAAGGCGGCGGCGTTCGCAGCGTGGAACCTGCGGCCAGTCATTTGGACAACAGGATTCCAGCTCTGATCGAGGGAGCGTTTACATATCCCGGGAACAAGAGCGTGACAGTCAACGGCGTGCAGCTCTCTTCTCAGGCCAGCTCCGCGGCCATTGATTATGCCACTGCCCGTGGCGTTACCGTTGGATCGCTCTTCCCGACCCCCACGCAGACTCTGGTGGGCGACATCGCTGAAATACTGGTCTACTCGAACGTATCGCCGGACCAGGACGCCGCCGTTCGGGCTTACCTGGCGGCCAAGTATTTCAGTCCATCGACAGTCTTGCCCCGGCTGGCTTCCGCGATTCTGAATGCGACGAATGACACGATCGTGACGGTTATATTTTCCGAAGCGGTCAGCGCGATCACGGCGACCGATGCGTCGCATTATGCCATTGACCACGGTGTAAGTGTCAGCGCCGCCATGCTGGTCGACCCGACAACCGTGACACTGACCACGTCCGCCGTTACCGGGCCAACCGCCACGCTGACGGTAAACGGGATCACCGATTGGGCGGGCAATGCCATAGCGTGGAATTCCCAAATTGCGATCTCTGGAATTAGCGCGCCTCCCTCCAATTCAATTCGCGCGCAGGACACGAGCGCCGATCACTTGCTGGTGCTCGAAGCTGAGGATTACAACCAGAACCTTTCGCCATCGGCGGACGGCCACAGTTGGGTTCTCACCACCGCGCCCGCCATGCTCAATCCCGGCGACGCCAACACGAACTTCTCTGGAACCGGGGCAATGGAAGCGGAGCCGAACACCGACGTCAACAACGGAACAAACACCCTTGGACCGGAGCTCGATTACAAAGTCTACTTCCAGGTCGCCGGAACCAATTATGTCTGGGTCCGTGGTGTGGGCGACAGCGCGCCGGGCCCGAGCCAAAGCGACTCGATCCAGATCGGCATGGACGGTGCGTTGACGGGCATGTACACCGGTTTCCCGCAAGGCGCCGGTTACACTTGGAGCAACACGGCACAGTCGTTTGCCAATCCCATTGTGATCAACGCCCCCGGCATGCACACAATCAACGTGTGGATGCGCGAGGACGGCTTTGGCTTCGACAAGCTGCTGCTTACCACCAACCCCAATTACACACCGAGCGGTTTAGGACCGGCGGAGAGCACAGCCGCGCTGCCGGGTATCACGCTCACTAAATCGGGCTTGAATATCTCACTGTCTTGGGTGATGGGTACGTTACAGTCGGCGACGAATGTAATTGGCCCCTATCAGGATGTCTCCGGGGCATCGAGTCCATACCAGGTGACTCCAACTGGTACACAACAATTTTATCGCACTCGCCAATAGGAATTGATTCCCACGGCCTGCGTCGCGGGATTGAATTATCCCTCCCCGCGACGCAGGCATCGGCGCTTGGTACTTTTATGACGAAGTGGACGAGACGTAAGGGCCGAGCGGAAGGTCTCGACATGCCACAAGAATGGCTAGAGGTAGATTGGACACTGCAATTGTGATAATTTGGGATATATGCGCGTAGACAATATGAGCCCGACCAGTGCTTTGAAACCCCAAGAGAAGGGTGTTACCAACCTTGCCTTTACGTTAATTGAACTCTTGGTGGTTATAGCCATTATAGCCATCCTTGCGGCGATACTCCTGCCCGTTCTAAGCCAGGCCAAAGGAAAAGGCCAGGCAACCGCCTGCCTTGGCAATTTGCGGCAGATCGGTCTTGGATTCCAGATGTACGCAAACGATTTCACGGATATAATCCCCTGCTGGGGATGGGAATTTCATGATCCCACCTATGCCGATCCACCGGACCGGCGGATTCAGCCCGGGGAAAAACAGGCGGACCTTACGACTGGGCTCATGTGGAATTACGTCGCGCATTCGTTCAACGTGTTTCGCTGTCCGTCTTATGTTCAGCGCAAGCCCACCGCATCGAGATTCTGGGGATTCAATATCACCACCCCTCCCCTGCGATACCCTTTGTGGGACTATGTTATCAATGGCCAGGCGGGCCTTTCCTGCCGCCCACTGGCAGCCACCGACAACAACCTTGACCTGAAACTGGCCAGCCTTCGAACAGCCCCGGCCACCACGCTCCTCGTGTTGGAGCCGGATAACGAAGATTACGACAACGGCGTTACCCTATTCAGCGGCACTCTGGACCCAATGAATCAAGACCACCTTGGAACTCACTTCCATGCCAATGTCGGCACCCTCGCCTTTATGGATGGACATGCCATCACCATGACTTGGAAGGCATACACCAACACCATGACAGGGCTGGAGAAGGCAAAGCAGTTCTTTGGCGGTGACTATGGATTTAACTGGAACAGCCATTGACCGTGGTGCACAGTAGGCCGCCTTGACGCGGATGTTCTTTGCCCGAGTGCCAATCAACACGCTGTTCTCGATTTGGCAGGTCCCCGAAAGCGCGACGTCAATAAGGACCGAATTCCTAGCCCGAATGCCCGGGCCCAGCTCCGCGTTCGAACCAGACGCTGAACCACATCGGGAAAATGACGGTGAAGAGCCTCAACATCCTGGTTCTCATGCCTGGCGCGTTCCCACGCCGCGGTGCGCGCTGCCGGGTCTTCCATTGCGGCGATTGTGAGGGCGGTAATGAATTCGGGGTCCAGCGACGGGCGATCCTTGCGGTTCGCCGTCGGATCGTTGACTTCCCGCTTGAACTCGTCCAACAGGCAATCGAGGAATGCATACGAGACACCGATCGAACCAAGGTTGATCCGGCCGAAGATACCGTTCCCGCGGCGTTGCATGAGCCCGCGCTCGGCCAGTTCCTTAATCCCGGCCAGCGGGCGGCGCGGAATGAATGCGGTCACCCGGCCTTGTTCATCGACCCACAAATGCGACGCTGAAAGGCAGTTCGCAAAGGCCGCCCGGTGGGAACCTGTGGACCACGCCTTCTTCGATTTATCGATGACCAGGTTATTTGCCCGGCTCGACCCATTCGATGATCGAGATGACCGCGTTCGAATCCTGGCGCGCGTTGGCGGCGCGGACAGTGACCTTGCCGGTTGAGGTCTGGCCGGCGTACAGTGTTTGTTCGATCCATCGGCCATTCTGGAAGTTGGCGAACGGCCCCTGGGATTTCCCGGCGATAGTGATGGTTTCCTTGCGACCGCCCTGGAATTGGTCGGGATCGATGATGTAAACGCGCACTGTTCCCGGGGTCCCGCGCGGCACTGTCAGTTCGACCTGCACGGTGTCATTGGCCGCCCGGCAACAATAAACGGGCAGCTCCCATCCTGCAAAGGCATATCCCGCCTTCACCTCTGCGCCGTAGCCTTGCTCTGCCAGGATGACCTCCTTGCCCGGTCGCCCGCACACCATGTATAGTTTGACGCCGCGATTCCGCAATTCAGTGGACGACGGCAACGGCTCCTTGTCCGGCCAGAACGGTTCGTCGGGTGCGGGGGCGCGGTCCACCGCGGGGGGCATGGGCGCAAACGGGCGGTGTGGTTCGAGTTGGTACCAATAGACAGTACTGGACAATTGCAGGGTGCTTCCCGGCTTTGAAAATTCCCGGCGGAACATTGGATCTTCGTTCACGCCGAAACCAATCGCCACCCGCAACGATTGATTGAAACTGATGGCGTCCTGGGTGAAAAAGCGGTAAGCAGCCGCACCGCCTTTCAGGTACACGAAGAAACCGGTCAACGGAAACGTGCTCTCGGTTGGAGGGAAACCCCAACTGAACCCAAACGAGTCTTCCAACCCCTGAAACTCGATCGAGGCAGTCTGCTCACCGACGATGTAGAACTTCTCGTTCTCATCG
>JAMCZD010000373.1 GCA_023473405.1 Candidatus Omnitrophota bacterium | reverse complement strand
TAGGGAAAGGCGGCCTGCTGGCCACGGACCGTGAAGACCTCTACCAGCGCGCCCTGGTGCTGCGCGATCACGGGCGGCGTCCGGGCGATCCGATGTTTTACAATGCCGAGGTGGCTTACAAGTACAAGATGAGCAGCATGCAGGCGGCGCTGGGCCTGGCCCAATTGGAACGTCTCGAGGAATTGATTGAACGGAAGCGCCGGATTTTTGCCTGGTACAAGAAAGAATTGGCCGGCGTGAAAGGTGTCACCTTGAATTATGAAGCCCCCGGCACGCGCAACACCTATTGGATGAACACGGTTGTGCTGTCGGAGGATTACCGGCTCGACAAAATCCAGCTCATGCGATTGTTGAGTGAACATAACATTGACAGCCGGCCATTTTTTTATCCGTTGAGCTCGCTGCCTGCCTACCGGGATTTGCCGCAGGCCGAGGCGGCGCGCCGGCGCAACGCGGTGAGTTACCGGCTCAGCCCGCGCGCGATCAATCTGCCGTCGAGCCTGTTGCTGACCGAGGAGAAGGTGAGCTGCGTCTGCCGGGTGCTCAAACAAATCCTGGGGGTGGCCGCGTGAGGCGATTGACCACCATTATCCCGGTTTACAATGGGGAACGGTATCTGCCGGCGACGCTCGATTCCCTGGCCCGGCAAACCATTCGCCCCGATCGCGTCATTATCCAGGATAATTGCTCGACCGACGGCACCCGCCAGGTGGTCGAGGCATTTCGGGACCGCGGATTCGAGTGGCGGAAGAACGAGAGCAACCTCGGGCACACGGCAAATCTCAATCGCGCCCTGGAGTTATCCTCGGAGACCGAGTACCTGCATATCCTTTTGGCGGACGACCTGATCAAGCCGGCTTTTTACGAGCGGTTATTGCCGGCGTTGGCGCCGTTCGAGGGTCAGGCGATTGGTTATTGCCCGTTCGAGATCATCGACGAAACGGGGCGGGTGACGAGTTCTCCGCGCGGGCCTTGGGGCGGCCAGCCGAGGCTGATTCCTTTGCAGCGGTTCCTGGCCGCCCAGGCGGAGCTGCAGACGATTCTGATTCCGGCGGTGGTTTTGAAGACCGCCGGGCGCCCTTCACCGGCGCGTTTGCCCGTCGACCTGCCGCAGGTGGGCGACTGCGTCTTCTACGCGCGGTGGGGCAAGGAGTGCCAGAGAATTATCGAGGTGCCGGAGATACTCTGCCAATACCGGCGGCACTCGGCCAGCGGCACGGACCGGCACTTGTTGAATCTGCAAGTCTGGGTATTGGACGAATGGAAGGTCATGCAGACGGTATCGGCGCTGATGGGCGATACAGGCATGGCCTCGTGGTTGCGGCGGCAACGGCTCCGGTGTATTTTCGCCGCGCGGTCCCAGGTAAAGGTCCAGATGATGCGCCGTCAGCATCCCGAATACGCCCGGGGCATACGCGACGCCACACAGGCGCTCATCGGTCCGTTGCATTGGACGCTCGGGAGATGTGCGGTTGGCTTGCGTGATTTCAGCCAGCTTCTGCGGGGCGGTTGAGGCGAAGGTCTATGGCTCGGTTCATGATGCTCCGGAAGGCCCTTCGGCATCGGGTGCGCGCCGGTCTCGGATGCCGGACGAGAATACCCCCGGGTGCGGACATTTGTCAGTGAGAGGTCAGCCGCCCGAGGGCACGATTCATTATGCATAACAATTCATTCCAAGAACCAACCTCCGAGCCCGCCGGGCGCGGGGGATTATGGGTCTGCGCCGCCCTGCTGATTTTGCTGGCGGCAATTTTCCATTCGAGTTTCCGTCCAGACCAGGCGTTGTTCGCCAATGACGGTCCGCTGGGCGCGCTCAACGCGCAGGCGAATAACCGGCTGGGCGGTTTTACCGGTTACTGGCAGGACTTGAACTGGGTCGGTATAGCCGAACCGACGGCGTTGCCGAACATCACGATGCTCTTCTATGTGCTGGCCGGCCCGGTTGCGTTTGCCAAGTTTTACGCGTCGCTCTCGCTGCTGATCCTGGGGCTCAGCGCATATGCGTTCTTCCGGCAGATGCGTTTTCATCGGTTCGTCTGCGTCCTGGGCGGGCTGGCGGCGGCGTTGAACATGAACGTATTCTCGAATGCATGCTGGGGATTGCCCACGCGGGCCCTGACGCTGGCCGCGACCTTCCTGGCCCTGGCCGCGTTGCAATCGGCGACGCGCGGTCGCCCGGTGCTCAAGGGCATGTTGGCGGGACTGGCGGTGGGGCTGGGACTGATGGAAGGGTATGACGTGGGGGCCATTTTCAGTCTTTATGTGGCTGCCTTTGCCCTTTTCCTCTGTTTGAACCAGCCGAAACCGGGATTGCGGCAATGGGTGCACGGGATCAGCCGGGTTGCGTTGGTGGCGGTTTTTGCAGCGATGATGTCGGCCCAGGCCCTGACGACCCTGATCGAAACGCAGATCAAGGGCGTGGTCGGCATGGAACCGCAGCAGAAAAGCGCGCAGGAGAGCTGGGACTGGGCCACACAATGGAGCCTGCCCAAGATCGAGACCTTGCGGGTGATCATCCCCGGCCTGTTCGGCTACCGCATGGATACACCCGGCGGCGGTAATTACTGGGGAACCGTGGGCCGGCAACCGGGCTGGGAACAAAGCCACCAGGGGTTCCCGCGCCATTCCGGTTCGGGTGAGTATGCGGGGTTGTTGGTGGTCTTGCTGGCCATTTGGGCCCTGGCACAATCAATGCGCGGCCAGGCCAGCCCGTATTCGCCCGGCGAGCGTCGAATGGTCTGGTTCTGGAGCGGCTTGGGATTGGTCTCGCTCTTGTTGGCCTACGGCCGGTACGCGCCATTTTACCGGGTGATTTATGAACTGCCGTTCTTCTCGACGATCCGTAATCCAATCAAGTTCATGCATCCATTTCACCTGACGGTATTGGTGTTGTTTGGCTATGGCTTGCAGGACCTGAGCCGGAGATACCTGGGCGCGAGGACAGTCCGAGGCGGTTCCACCGGCAACTATCTAAAGACGTGGTGGAACAGCGCCCCCGCTTTCGACAAGAAATGGTCTTGCTGGCCATTTGGGCCCTGGCACAATCAATGCGCGGCCAGGCCAGCCCGTATTCGCCCGGCGAGCGTCGAATGGTCTGGTTCTGGAGCGGCTTGGGATTGGTCTCGCTCTTGTTGGCCTA